>JAYUBR010000582.1:0-1588 GCA_043740775.1 Ferruginibacter sp.
TTTTTATACCCGTAAGTATTTGTGATTTTCCATCGGGCCAAATCACTTCCATTTTATCAATGATAGAATCTGCACCGGTACCAAAATGAATGTATTGAAGCGAGGCGCTTTCAAAACCTTTGGTGGCATTTATGTAGCCGGTTTGTATTTTACCCCGTTGTTGAATGGTAACTTTTGCTCCAATGCCAAACTTGTTTTGTGCATCACCTTTTAACTGCACTTCTATAAAATGATTGGCGAGTTGTTGTACCGTATTGTTCCGGTAAATAGTTGCCGGTTCATTAATGTTATTGATCACAATGTCAAGGTCACCATCATTATCCAAATCCGCAAAGGCGGCACCGTTGCTAAAAGCCGGATGATGCATTCCCCAGGCAATCGTCTTATCAATAAATTTTAAACTGTCGGTTCCTTTAAAAATATAGTTGCTCACTTTGCCTTCGGGCATCTTTTTAATAGCAGCTAAATCACCAGAACGGCCGGTATCATTTGCAGACCTGGCTGAAAAGAATTTTACAAAATCCAGATCGTTCGGTCGCCGTAAAATACCATTGGTGATAAACAGATCTTTAATGCCGTCATTGTCAAAATCCGCCGCCAATGGCGACCAGCTCCAGTCGGTTGCCGCAATGCCTGCATACAATGCTATGTCACTGAATTTTTTTCCGCCACCGGCGTTTATCTGTAAACAATTTCTGGAGTACTGATGGTGATAACCAAAGCCGAGTTTAAAATTGTAGATGTCTAACGGGTCATCACCTGCAGAAGACTTGAGTGTTTTTTCATCCGGCGGCAACATGTCGAGTGTAATGATGTCCTGCCAACCGTCATTGTTCATATCAGCAATAGCACTGCCCATTGAGAAGCGGCTTTCGTGGCCAAAAGCATTGCGGTTTATTTCAGCAAAAGTTCCGTTATGATTATTGAGATAGTAATAATCATTTTCATGAAAATCGTTGCTTACATAAATATCATCCCAGCCATCGTTGTTGATATCGGCTACGGCTACATTTAAACCATACCCCACCACACTGCTGTAAATGCCAGCTTCGGTGGTTACTTCAACAAATTTTCTGCCTGCTGCGGTGCTGTCGTTTCTGAATAATTTATCGCCTGCGGCTTCGTCCTTTACCCGCCGCATTGAAGAGTCGCCATAACTTTGGCTTGAGTGAACGGAGTGGTTAACCAGGAACATATCCAGGTCGCCATCATGGTCATAATCAAAAAATACGGCCTGGGTATTAAAGCCCTGAACATCTAATCCGTACGTGTGTGCGCTTTCTGAGAACGTAAGGTTGCCATTATTTATAAAGAGTTCATTGCGACCTTTAAAATTTTTATAGCCGCCTACTTCGCAAACATAAATATCAAGCAAACCATCGCCATTTACGTCTGCAACCGTGACGCCTGTTTTCCAGTTTCCTTTTCCTTGCACACCAGCTTTATCCGTAATGTCTTCAAATTTAAAACCTCCTTTATTAAGGTATAATTTATTGCTGCCCTGGTTGCTGGTAAAATAAATATCGGGTAACCCATCATTATTAAAATCGGCGATGGCAACGCCACCGCCGTTATAATAATACAGGTA
>JAYUBR010000583.1:0-1588 GCA_043740775.1 Ferruginibacter sp.
AGATAAGGGAGAAAATGTAAAATTGTTTCACGTGTTTTATAATATAAATAACTAATATTTTTATAGGATAGAGACACTGATTACACAGATGTTACGGATGAAAAAAGATTCATCTGTGAACACCATAAACTAAACGGCTTTTACTGGTTGTCTGTCGGCCGTTATCTGTGGCCTGTTTACGATAGCCTCAGGGCAAACGCATTAAAAATTTATCCTGCTTTAGTAAGAATCGCCATTAAGTAGTCATTACTCCATCCTGCTTTTTTTCTTTTTGTCTTCATGCTTAATTTTCTTGCTCCTTTTTTATGCTCATACCGGTTTAATAAGTTGACGGCGATTTTGCTTATCACAGAAAAGTTCTCTGCTGCGTTGCCTGCCCTTTTCATGCTGTTATCTTCGTTAAACGCTACATCCAATATCCAGTGTAAATTATTTTCGATACCCCAATGCTGCCTGATAGCTTCATTAAACTTTTTGGCTGTTGATAAGGCACTGCTAATATAATGACGGATCTGGGTTTGTTTTACACCTGTTGCTTTTATTGTCCGCTCACTTTGTATTTCTATTAATGTTTGTATGCCTTGCCAGTCCTGCGCTCTGCATATCCATTCCATAGCTGTTATTATCCGGCAGGTTCGTTTCTCTATCCTGCCATGCCCCAGGTTGCTTTGCTCATCTGCCTGTTCTATTTTGCCATATTTAAAGGCTTCTTTTATGTCGTCGTGTAAGTGTTCCTGGTTATCTTTTACTGCTAAAATATACTCCGCTTCTTTATCTTTTATTTTGGCAGCAATATCTTTTTGGCAACCCATCGCATCTATGGTTATCCAGCAACCCTTTACCATCAATAAATCCAGCAGGGCTGGTATGGCTGTTATTTCATTGCTTTTGTCGTTTACTTTTAGCTGCCCCAGCACCATGCTGTTGGCATTGCTCCATGCACTCACCAAGTGGATGATGGATTTCTTTCCCTGCTCACCACTGTTGCACATCCGCTTGCCATCTATACTTATAATTTGCCCGTCAGTTATTTTTGCGATTGATTGCACCCAATCAATAAAATATTTTTGCAGCTCCGAAGGGTCAATAAGGGAAAAAACCCTGTTGAAGGTGTCGTGTGATGGAATGCCAAAAGGCAGTTCCAGTATGGTTTTTAGCCAGTCTTCTTTCTCTTCGCCATATTCTTCTATATCGTTCCAGTCTTCTGCACCACAGATAACCGCTGCTATGGTAATGAAAATAATATCTATTAATTTATGTTCCTTTTTATGCTCTTTTGTTCGGGGGTCAGTAAGTTTAGTAAAGTGTTCGATGATGCTTGACATAGTTTTTTATGCAACAACCAACTTCTATTTTAATTAACAACATACTATTAATACACCCATGGGGATAACCTTAAATTTTTAATGCGTTTGCCCTGACGATAGCCTGTGGTCTGTTGCCCGTCATCTATTCTTCTTTATCTTGCAGCCCGTATGTTGCAGCTTTCTAAAATAATACTCACCCATTTTAAAAATTATGAAGTCAGCTCTTTTAATTTCACTGAGAAAGTGGTGGGCATCTGCGGACTTAATGGCAAAGGGAAAAC
>JAYUBR010000584.1:0-5452 GCA_043740775.1 Ferruginibacter sp.
CATCAACTGGGCAAAGCCTATGCATGATGTGTATAATTTAATCCGTGGTTTATCTCCCTATCCTGCTGCATTTACATTTTTAAATGGTAAAAAACTGAAAGTGTATAAGTGTGAAAAAGTTATGAAAGTCCCTGTAGTTGCAACCGGAGAATATGAAACAGATCAAAAAACATATTTACAATTTGCCTGTAGTGATGGCTGCATCTCCATCAAAGAATTGCAACTGGAAGGCAAAAAGAAATTGATGATAGCTGATTTTTTAAGAGGCTATAGAGCTGGCTGATATTGGTTTATTGGGTTATTGGGATATCATATTTTGTTAGTACAGGATAGGCAAACGATTTTGTTACGTGATATTAGAGGATAGTTCTTTTCACTGGAATTTATTTCAATTTCATTTTCATTAAAATGATACAGTCGTTTCTTTTGTTTTTTTAAATTTCCCAGGCTAGTCAATATCTCAATAACCCAATATCTGATCTCAAATATCACATTTATCACCTTTATCTTTGTACAATGTTAAGCATCAGTAAGCGTGGCCACGAAATGCCACCATCACCCATTCGCAAATTAGTGCCTTATGCAGAAGCTGCTAAAAAAAGAGGTACAAAAGTATATCACTTAAATATTGGCCAGCCCGATATTGAAACCCCGCCACAAATTTTAGCAGCGGTACGCAACAGCGATTTTAAAATTCTGGAATACAGTCACAGTGCAGGTAATGAAAGCTACCGTAAAAAACTGGCGGAATATTATAGCAGGGTTGGCATTACGGTAACAGCCGAACAAATCATCATTACCACAGGTGGCAGCGAAGCCATCGTTTTTGGAATGATGGCTTGCATGGATGCCGGAGATGAAGTAATTATTCCTGAACCATTTTACGCCAATTACAACGGCTTTGCTATAGAAGCAGGTGTTATTGTAAAACCCATCACTTCTTCCATTGAAACCGGCTTTGCATTGCCGCCAATAGAAGATTTTGAAAAAGCCATTACCTCCAAAACAAAAGCCATCATTATTTGCAATCCCAATAATCCAACAGGTTATTTGTACAGTAAAGAGGAGATGAATCTGTTGAAACAGATCGTTGTAAAACACAACTTGTTTTTATTTTCGGATGAGGCTTATCGTGAGTTTTGTTATGAAGGTATGCATACAAGTGCGATGCATTTAACCGGTGCCGATGATAACATTATTTTAATGGATACCATTAGCAAAAGGTACAGTGCATGTGGCGGAAGAATTGGAGCATTGGTTACAAAAAATACGGAAGTATTGAATTCCGTTTTAAAATTTGCACAGGCAAGATTAAGCCCGCCAGGTTTTGCACAAATTTTGGCAGAAGCGGCTGTTGACTTACCACTTAATTATTTTGATGGCATTAAAGCAGAATATAAAAAACGGAGGGACACGATTGTAAAAAGACTGAATGCCATACCCGGCGTTTTTTGTCCCCATCCCGGTGGCGCTTTTTACGCCATCGCTAAATTGCCCGTACCTGATGCCGATAAATTTTGCCAGTGGCTGCTGGAATCATTTGAGTTTAATAGACAAACTTTAATGCTGGCACCTGCAAGTGGTTTTTATGGCACACCAGGCTTAGGCAAACAGGAAGTACGCCTGGCCTACGTTTTAAACACCACCGACATCAATGCTGCCATGGATTGTTTGGAAAAAGGCCTGGAAGTTTATAATAAATAATGGCCTCGTTATTTATTTTTTGATGGATACCTGCATGGCATAATCATTGTTATCCAATAGCGCAAAACTTATTTTTTCAGAAGATGCGAAGTAAAGATATTTCAACAGTCCTCTTGCTTTTTTAATCAGCAGTTTAAGAAGTTATCAAAAGCGGATGTAGGTTTATCCATTTTTTTTCAGTCTTTAATTACAATTTCAAATAAACTTAATGAAATGCAATCGTAATGCTTTGGCAAGCTTTCATCACTTATTTATTCTGATATCCCCAAAAAAGTAAAGCCGCAATTGGTGTAATGGTTAATGAGTTTTTGATTGTCTCCCCAGGTGTCCATCCGCACAAATTGAATGGCATTTTTGCTGCCAAAATCAACTGCCCAATCCACAATATTTTTTATACAATTATTTCCCCTGAAAGCAGGGTGGGTAACTATCCTATGGATATAAACAGCAGGGTCTTTGTCCTTTTCGCCCCATATAACCGGATCATTAAAAGTAATGGCAAATATGCAAACTATACTTCCATCCACCACAATTTTATACTGCCTGTTTTCTTTTATTTCCTTTTCAATAAGGGCTGTATCAAAACCCTGCCAGTGCTTATTAAATTTTATTTTTTGATACGCTATGGCCGCATCATAGAATTCGAATATTGTTTTTATGTCTTCTTTGGTGCTGTTAATTATCTGCATTATTGATTTATTATTTTTAAATTATCGGCCGGATAAGTATCAGGTTCTGATGAATATTTTTGGATCGTTCTTAATTTACAAAAATAACTCCATGGTATTCCTCTACAATTTTTTACTGCATTATTTATCTGCGCCTGGTATAAATATAATTCAAAAAAAATATTTTAATAAAGACTGAATCTTTACCAGGGAAGACGGTTATTCATTAAAATATAAAAGCTTCCGTTCTATTTTGAATACTTTATGTGTACAAAAAAGAAACTGTTTCTCTTGTAAATTAATATAATAAACAATGTCACCGTTTAATCATTTTCCTATTTAGAAACTGTAAAGCGGCTATTAATTTTCAGTTATCTTATCTTTTTTGCTTTTTTATCAAGACCTTTGAACGAACCAAAATAATACATAATGAAAAAACTGATCTTATCATTAACGCTTATTTTTTGCAACTATTTGCTGTTTGCACAACAAACATTTACACTAAAAATTACCGATGCAAAAACAGGTAATCCATTATCTGTATCTGCTAAAATAAAATCTACCAAAAAGGGAGGCGTTTCTAACAGTGATGGTGTTTTAAAAATACAAGCTAATGTAAACGATGTGCTGGAGATAAGTGCTGTTGGCTATACCACGAAGTCTGTTACCCTAAAAGGTGAATCGGAAATCGCTATTGCCATGGAAGCAGGCTTAGTTGAGCTTGGGGATATTGTTGTATTAGGAACACGTGGTGCACCCAGGGCCAAAACAGAAACTGCTGTACCTGTTGATGTAATTAAAATAAACCAGGTTGGATTACCTACCGCAAAAATGGACCTTACTTCTATTTTAAACGTGGCTGCCCCTTCATTTAACTATAATAAACAGAGTGGTGCAGATGGTGCTGACCATATAGACATAGGAACGCTTCGTGGACTTGGTGCCGACCATACCCTGGTATTGATAAACGGAAAGAGAAGACACCCAACAGCTTTTGTTGGACTTTTTGGAACCCGTGGCCGTGCCGGGTCGGGTGTAGATCTAAATGGCTTTCCACAGGCTGAGGTTGACAGAATAGAAATTCTTCGTGATGGAGCCTCTGCACAATATGGCTCGGATGCCATTGCAGGTGTTATCAATATTGTTTTAAAGAAAGATGTTAATCACTTATCTGTAAATGCAGGATGGAGCGGTTATTATGATACCAAAAATAACTCCCGTAAATACAATGCCAATAATGATTACTATTCAGGTAATGCTGTTGATGGCAATACGTTTTCTGCTTCGTTGAATCATGGCGTGGCTATTGGTAAAAATGGAGGTTTCATTAATTACTCTGCTGATTACCGCACACAGGGCAAAACTTACAGGGCTGCACCTGTATCTGCAAATTATGCAACTGATAAATATGCTTTACCCGATATAAACTACGGCCGGCGGGCTTTTGGTGATGGTTCTATTACCACAGGTGGAGCAATGTATAACATGGAAATACCAACCAGCACAGGTAAAAAAACTACTTTTTATTCTTTTGGAGGTTACAATTATAAGTCATCGGATGCTTTTGCCTATACCAGGTCACATGGTTCAAAACCAGAACGCTTTCCTTCACGTGAAGACGGAAGTTTAATAATGGTTCCTTCTATAATGCGTACTACAAAAGGCGGAAGTATTTATTACAATCCACATATACAAACACATATTAAAGACGCAGCTTTTGCAATGGGGATAAAAGGGAATGCTGGCAATGACTGGACCTGGGATTTAAGTAATAATACGGGCACTAACAATTTCCACTATTATGGTGATAAAACGTTTAATGCATCGGTAATAGGCGATGCATCTCAAACTCATTTTGATGATGGAGGATTTAGTTTTTTACAAAATGCTACCAATCTGGATTTCAGCAAATCGATTAACAGTGTTGCTGAAGGTCTTAACCTGGCTTTTGGCGGAGAGTTCAGGTATGAAAAATATAAAATTTTCCAGGGTGAAGAAAGATCTTACAAAGGCTATCACCCTGATCCCATATTGTATCCAAATTTGCTTCTTCCTAACCCAACTGCAGACGACACAACAAATGCAACAAGAACACCTGCATCCGGTTCACAAGGTTTTCCAGGATTTAGCAATACAGACCAGGTAAGTGCTCATCGTACCAACGTTGGCATATACGGAGACGCAGAAATCAATGTTACAAAAGAATGGCTGGTAGATGGAGCAGCCCGTTTTGAAAACTATTCTGATTTTGGATCTGTACTAACTGGTAAGCTGGCAACACGCTATAAACTGGCTGACAACTTTAATATTCGTGGTTCTGTAAGTACCGGCTTCCGTGCCCCTTCACTGGCCCAGATAAATTTCAGTAATACGCTTACTTCTTTCAGTAATGGCGCATTGGTTCAGTCTTTGGTAGCTCCTAATACAAGCGCTATTGCAAGAGCTGCAGGTATACCTAAATTAAAACAGGAAAAATCTGTAAATGCAAGCCTTGGTTTTACATTTAAACCAGCAAAGGCATTTACAATAACCGTAGATGGTTATGTAGTTAAGATGAAAGACCGTGTGGTATTATCAGGTCTGTTCAGCAAAGACGATGCAACATTGCCTCCTGCCTTTACTTCACAATTTCCTGCTGAAGTAAGTACCGCACAGTTTTTTGCAAATGCGGTAAACACTACTAACTATGGTATTGATATCGTGGCTGATTACACTAAAAAATGGGGCAAAAATACATTGCGGTTTTTATTGGCAGGAAATTTTCAAACAATAAATATTGACAAGATCAATATACCTGCTGCTTTAAACGGAACCCCGCTAAGTCGTAAAACCTTTTACAGCGACCGTGAAGAAGCCTTCCTGAAAGCATCAGCTCCAAATAGTAAAGTTTCTCTTGGTATTGATTATTTAATGGGTGCTTTTGGGGTTAAAGTCCAGTTGACTTCTTTTGGTACAGTAAAATTAACAGGTTTTGGTGATGGCGCATCACCAATAGGTGACAATCCAAATTATTCTGGTATTAATCCGCAAGTACCTGCAGATAATGGCTCCGGTTATGTACCGGAAATATTCAATTATGG
>JAYUBR010000585.1:0-5436 GCA_043740775.1 Ferruginibacter sp.
TAAGATAATTAATTTTTAGTTAGATAAAGGGTATACTTATGCCGGTTATTTAGTTTAATAAAGTACTGATGAACTAACTTCGTGGTATGCCCAAAATCAATTGGAACGATACCATTAACCTGGCAGGCAAAATCACATTTAGAAGATTTTGGAATGGCATTAAAGTGCTGGGCAGTTTTTATGCCGGCAGACTGTTGCATAAACCGGTTCAATGGGGTTACCCTGTATCAATTTCGTTTGAACCTACTACCAGCTGTAACCTACGTTGCCCTGAATGTCCCAGCGGGTTGAGGGCTTTTACCAGGCCGACAGGGATGTTGCAAAAAGATTTTTTTACCCGTACCATTGATGAGATTCATAAAGAATTACTTTACCTGATTTTTTATTTCCAGGGCGAGCCTTACCTGAATCCTGATTTTTTAGAGATGGTAAAATATGCATCCGCCAAAGGTATTTACACTGCTACATCTACCAACGCCCATTACCTGAATGATGCTGCCGCAAAAAGAACGGTAGAAAGCGGTTTGGACAGGTTGATCATTTCCATTGATGGCACTACACAGGATGTGTATCAGCAATACCGCATTGGAGGCAATATTGATAAAGTAATTGAGGGAACAAAAAATATTGTAAAATGGAAAAAAGAACTGAACAGTAAAACGCCCTTTGTATTTTTTCAGTTTTTGGTTGTAAAACCCAATGAGCACCAGGTGGGTGACATTAAAAAAATGGCCAAGGAAGTGGGTGTAGATGAAGTACGCTTTAAAACAGCACAGGTATATGATTTTGAAACAGACCCCAACAACCTGATACCAACAATTGATAAATTTAGCCGGTATAAAAAAAATGCCGCTGGCACCTACACGCCAAAAAATAAACTGGCTAACCGCTGCTGGAAAATGCAGCACGCCAATGTAATTACCTGGGATGGACTGGTAGTGCCCTGCTGTTTTGATAAAGACGCAATGCACCAATTGGGCAATTTAAAAAATCAATCTTTTAAAGAAGTATGGAACAATGATAATTACAAACAGTTTCGCAGCGCCTTAATGAAGAGCCGTAAAAACATCGACATTTGTTCCAATTGCAGCGAAGGCGCTTCAGTATGGAAAGATTGATAGTTAACGTCTAAAAAATAATAACAGGGTTTATATTTTGCTTATTAAAAAATATGACAGAAGCAAGTTTCAATAATCGTTTACGCCAGGTACTGATGATTGGCCTGATACTTTTCCTGGTGATAGTATTCATCAGCCAACTGTATATTTTTTTACCCGGTATCCTGGGCGGAATTACTTTATATATCCTTACCCGTACATTGTTTCAAAAATTAATCATTCAAAAAAAATGGAATAAAGCAGCAACTGCCATACTATTCATTTTATGCTCGCTCATCATTATTGCCATACCGGTTTATTTTTCTGTAATTATGATTTCGCCAAAAATTAATTCGTTGCTCAATAACCAACACGAAGTAATACAGGGTATAAAAATCTTTTCTGATAAAATTGAAACTTCGACAGGTTTTAAACTGTTATCTGACGAAAATACCCAGGCTATTTCTAAAAAAATATCTGCCTTTATACCTGGTTTAATCAATAGCACTGCCACTTTATTGACTAACCTGCTCATGATGTTTTTTTTGTTGTATTACCTGTTGGTTAGTGGCGAAGAAGTTGAGAAATATTTAAACCATATCATTCCTTTAAAACCAGAAAATGTTGATAAACTTGCAAGCGAAACTATTTTAATGATAAGAGCCAATGCACTGGGAATACCTATTATTTGCATTGTTCAAGGCGTTTTTGCGGCCATTGGTTATTTAATATTTGGGGTAAAAGAATGGGGCATGTGGGGTTTTGTAACGGGTGTGTTTGCTTTTTTTCCGTTGGTGGGCACCATGGTTATCTGGGTACCGCTGGTAATATTTCTTTATTCTACCGGGCACAATTATGCCGCCACCGGGTTAACCCTTTACAGTTTTATTGTAACAGGCAATGTAGATTATATTACGCGGCTGGGGTTATTAAAAAAAATGGGCAATGTACATCCAATGATAACGGTTTTGGGTGTGATTGTAGGGCTGAAATTATTTGGTTTTATTGGGTTGATATTTGGCCCTTTACTGATAAGCTATTTTATAATTTTGATTAAAATTTACATCAATGAATTTACTTCAGACAAGGATATTAAAGATTTAGCGGCATGAGTATAGATAAAGATATTAAACAAGACAGCTTTAAGAACGAACACCAGAAAGCAATGGTAAATTTAATTTTTACCTGCAACTGGACTACTGAACAATTGAAACAATTATTTGAAGAGGAAGGACTCACCATGCAACAGTTTAATATTTTACGGATTTTAAGAGGAAGCCTTATGCCGTTATCTACTTTACAGATAAGAGAACGTATGCTGGATAGGATGAGTGATTCCAGCCGCATTGTTGACCGGCTTATTATAAAAGGGCTGGTAAAAAAAATAATATGTAAAACAGATAAAAGGCTGGTAGATGTAACCATTACCAGCAAAGGTTTAAAAATACTCGAAAAATTAGATGCACAGGAAGACAAGATGGAAAACATTGTTAACGCACTTACCAAAAGCGAAGCCGAAACCCTCAATCATTTATTAGATAAAATCCGCCAATCCAATTAACACAATGCAAAAATATTTTTCCGTTTTTTTATTCATCAGTATTTCATTTAACACCAACAGCAGTGCACAAACAAAACCGGAGTTCAGGGGTGTATGGGTAGCAACGGTGGATAATATTGACTGGCCAACAAAAGGGAACTTTAACACGGAAGCACAAAAAGCGGAGTTCATAAAACTGCTGGATATGCATCAGCGCAATGGTATCAATGCATTGGTTGTACAGATCCGTCCTGCCGCGGATGCTTTTTACCCTTCGCAGTATGAGCCCTGGAGCGAATGGCTTACAGGTGTACAAGGCCAGCCCCCAGTTCCTTATTATGACCCACTGGAGTTTATGATAACAGAAACGCATAAACGCGGATTGACGTTTCACGCCTGGATGAATCCTTACAGGGCAGAGTTTACCATTGGCACTTCAACTATTTCGGCTACCCATATTACAAAGGTTCACCCCGAATGGTTTTTACCTTATGGCGATAAAAGATATTTTGACCCCGGCAATAAAGCAGTACAACAATATGTAGCAAACGTGGTAAAAGATGTTGTAAGCAGGTATCCGGTAGATGCCATTCATTTTGATGATTATTTTTATCCTTACCGTATTGCCGGTGTTACATTTCCTGATGATGCCAGCTATCATCAATATGGCAGTGGTTTAACAAAAGATGACTGGAGAAGAAGCAATACCGATTCTATTATCGCCTTGCTAAGCAGGGTTATTAAAGCTACCAATAAAAAATGCCAGTTTGGAATTAGCCCTTTTGGAATATGGCGCAGTGTTGACAGAGATCCCATAAATGGTAGTAAAACCAAAGGCGGCGCAAGTAACTACGACGACTTGTATGCTGATATTTTGTTGTGGTTAAAAAACGGCTGGATAGATTATGTAGCACCGCAATTGTATTGGGAATTTAACCATCCAACAGCTCCTTACAGCCTTTTGCTGGATTGGTGGAACAATCATACCTATGGCCGGCAATGTTATATTGGCTTGGGCATTTACAAGGCTGGTGTTAACCGGGCATGGAGAGAACCGTCACAACTTCCGCGGCAAATAGAAGCCCTGCGCAGCAAACCAAATATACAGGGTATGGTTTTTTTCAGCAGCAAATCTTTTGAAAATAATCCCAATGGATGGAGTGACAGTTTGCGGCTGAATTATTTTAAAGACCCTGCGGCCTTACCGCCAATGGAATGGTTGAAATAGCCCTCTGCAAATGAAGGAATATAATCCGTTTATCAACACTAAATATTATTCAACTTAACTGCCTTTTACAGCAAAAGGTTTTATCTACCTTTGCCTTGCAGTATTATTTATTTGAACAATTAAAATCTATTATATGCCCGGATTTGAATTTTTTGGAGCAGAAGAACGCAAAGAAGTAAATGATGTGCTGGAAACAGGTATCCTTATGCGTTATGGTTTTGACGGCCCCAGGAAGGGCATGTGGAAAAGCAAGGAAATGGAAGCGGCGGTTTGCGAAACTTTTGGTTGCAGGTACGCACAGCTCGTAAGCAGCGGTACCGCCGCACTAACTACGGCCATGAGCGCTTTGGGCATTGGTTATGGCGATGAAATTATTTTGCCGGCCTTTACTTTTGTGGCAAGTTTTGAAGCAGTGCTTTCTGTAGGAGCCGTTCCTGTTTTGGTTGATGTAGATAATACACTAACGCTGAATCCGGAGGCAGTACGCAATGCCATTACCGCAAAAACAAAGTGCATTATGCCGGTGCACATGTGTGGAAGCATGGCTGATATGGATGCACTGGTAGCTATTTGTAAAGAACACAATCTTATTTTATTGGAAGATGCCTGCCAGAGTATTGGCGCCACTTACAAAGGAAAAAAACTGGGTACCATTGGCGATGCCGGTACTTTTAGTTTTGATTTTGTAAAAACAATTACCTGCGGAGAAGGTGGAGTGATCATGACCAACCGGGAAGATGTGTACATTGCCAGCGATGGTTATAGCGATCACGGGCACGACCACAAAGGAGGCCTGGACCGTGGCGCCGATCTTCATCCTTTTATTGGATATAACTTCAGAATCAGTGAACTGCATGCGGCTGTGGGATTGGCACAGATAAAAAAGTTGGATACATTTTTAACTATACAGCGCAGCAATAACAAGATGCTTCGTGAAATTTTAGCCACTATTCCGGAAATTTCTTTTAGACGGATACCAGATGAAGCAGGTGACAGTTGTAGTTTTTTAAGCTGGTTTTTACCAACAGAAACCATCACAAAAGCCGTGGTGGCCGAAATGAAAACTCAGGGAATATTGGCTGGCAACTTTTATTGGTTCGTAAATAACTGGCATTATATCACCAAATGGGATCACCTGAAAAATGCTGTTACGCTCAATCATTTACATCCTGATTTAAAGGCTGCTGTTATTTATCATGCCAACAAAGATTTTAGCGTAAGCGATGCTGTAATGGGGCGCTGTATTTCTACAGCCATTAGTTTATCGTGGACAGAAGAACAGGTAAAAGCAAAAGGCGAACAAATGAAATCAGTAATCAATAAAATTTTGAAGGAACAACAGGTAACAGCCTGATAAAATATACCTCATCATTTAAAAGGCACCTCCGTAAGTGGGTGCCTTTCTTTTAATTCACCCGTATCTTTCCTTCCATCCTGTCACAATCTTCTACAGTACCTAATCTGAATTTAAACGGAATTTTAGTAGTTTTTTCAAATTTTATCTCCTGCTTGCAAAAAAAGCCCAATTGTGTGGCATAATAACCCGGCGATAAAAAAGGTTTTGTAGAAGT
>JAYUBR010000586.1:0-1582 GCA_043740775.1 Ferruginibacter sp.
AGAATATTGGGGTTAGAAATAATTTCTTTAGTTTTGTTCATAAATTACTTATGTTCACGAATCGTGTTCAATAATAATAAGTGTACATGGAAAAGAATAACATCATAGTAATGGCTGTTGAAAACCTCAATAGAAATGCCCAAATAAAGGCAAATTGGAAGAATCTGCCAGGTAAGGAAATGGATGGTACAATAACTGTTCAAATAGCAGGCCATACAACAAAATTACATGTTGAGGTTAAACAGGAACTGAGGCAGTACCAGGTAAAACAACTGGAAAAGATGGCATTGGAATACCCGCCTTTTATGATTGTAGCCAAACATATCTTGCCTAAAATAAAAGAAGAACTCAGGCAGAAAAACATTGCCTACCTGGAAGCAAATGGCAATATTTGGTTGCAACAAAATGGCATGGTGATTTGGTTGGAAGGGGAGAAACCTATCGCTACGGAAAAAGGAAAAGGCAACCGGGCATTTACAAAAACGGGCTTGAAAGTAGTGTTCCAGTTTTTACTGAACGAACAGTTTGTTAATATGCCCTACCGTGAAATTGCGGTACAAACCGAAGTAGGCCTGGGCAATATTAACTATGTAATGAACGGCCTGAAAGAAATGGGGTTTTTAATTAAATTGAATAAAGACCAGTATAGGCTAACCAACAAAAAAGAATTGCTCAATAAATGGATGGTGGCTTATGAGGAAAAGCTTAAGCCTGCACTGAAAACAGGTACATTCCGTTTCCTCAAAGAAGAAGATTTTACCAAATGGAAAAAACTACCCATCCGTAATGGAAAAACCTGGTGGGGCAGTGAGCCTGCCGGAGATTTGTTTACCAACTTCCTGCGGCCTGCAGAACTTACGCTATATACTACAGAAACAAGGAATGAGCTGATAAAAAATTACCGGCTGGTGCCGGATGAGAAAGGCAATGTAAAAGCCTACAAAAAATTCTGGCAACAGGATGAAGTGAATGATAATACAGTACCGCCATTATTGGTATATGCTGACCTTATAAATACAAATGACAGACGTTGTATGGAAACAGCCCAAAAAATTTACGATGAGTTCTTACAAAATAAATTATGAGCAGCTAAGACAGCAGCCTGAAATAACAGCTATGCTTTCCGCATTGGAACGGGGCTTTAAAATATTCGAAATCGACTTTTATTTGGTAGGTGCGGTTGCAAAGAGATGTATGGATGAGGGAGGGGCATCAACAAAATTATACCAAGGCGAACCACGGGGGATATTGATTTTGCAGTGCTTATTAATGATAAAGGAACTTATGAATCGCTGAAAGAATATTTAATACAAACAGAAGGTTTTCACCCATATAAAGGCAATTCTTTTGTACTGATTTGGAAGGATAAAACTGAAGTAGATTTATTGCCATTTGGTGCTATTGAAAATGAAGACGGAAGGGTAATAGCGGATGGATTCGGTTTAACAAATATAAGCCTGCAGGGTTTTACAGAAGTGTATGAAGAAGGCTTGCCGCAATTAGATTTGGAAGGCGAACACCAATTTAAATTTTGTACACTGCCGGGGATTGTTTTATTGAAAATGATTGCATGGGACGACAG
>JAYUBR010000587.1:0-1579 GCA_043740775.1 Ferruginibacter sp.
AATAAACTAATTTGAAAATGTGAAAATCGAAAAATGTAAAAATGAATTAGAGTAGGCGAATTACGATCATTTTCACATTTTCTAATTGTAGAATTTTCAAATTTTCAAATTATGCTTTACATCGTTCCTACTCCAATCGGTAACCTGGCTGACATTACTTTCAGGGCAATTGAGGTTTTAAAATCGGTTGATTTAATACTGGCAGAAGATACCCGTACATCGGCAGTATTGTTACAGCATTACCAGATTCACAAACCACTTACTCCCTATCACCAGCACAATGAGCATAAAATTATTCATCATTTAGCTGAACAATTGCAGGGTGGTAAAACAATGGCATTGCTTACAGATGCAGGTACACCCGGCATCAGCGATCCGGCTTTTTTATTGGTAAGGGAATGTGTGAAGCACGATATCAGGGTAGAATGCCTGCCAGGGGCAACGGCTTTTGTGCCTGCATTGGTAAACAGTGGTTTGCCCATCAGCAGTTTTTGTTTTGAAGGATTTTTACCTTTAAAGAAAGGCAGACAAACATTTTTAAAAAAGATGGGGCAGGAAGAACGTACAATGGTTTTTTACGAAAGCCCCATACGGTTGGTAAAAACTTTAAACGACTTTATTGAATACTTTGGAGCAGACCGGCAATGTTGCGTGAGCCGCGAACTTACCAAAAAGTTTGAAGAAAATAAAAGAGGAACATTGCAGCAGGTACATGATCATTTTAATGCAAAGCCTGTAAAAGGGGAAATAGTAATTGTAGTGCAGGGTTTGCCGTAGTTATTGCCGTTGAGTCGTTTAGACGTTTAATTTTTGTTATAAATAAGTACGGCAATTCTAACTAAAAAGTATCATTTTAAGTTATTTGTTTATTTATTCAGTTAAAGTATTTTTTTTTAAAATTAAAACGCCTCAACGTCTAAACGGCCAATCATTTTTTAAAAATCCAAATCAATATGAATAAGTTTTTCATTTTCTTTTTTTTATTAACGGCATGTTACCAGCTATCGTTTGCACAATCAGACAGGTGGCAACAGCGTGTTAAATACACCATGAATGTGGATGTAGATGCCGCTACCAATCGGTTTACCGGCAAACAAAAATTAGTGTATACCAATAACTCGCCGGATGTATTGAAAAAGGTTTTTTATCATCTTTATTTTAATGCCTTTGAGCCCAACAGCAGTATGGATGTACGCAGCCGGGAGTTAAGTAAAACTTTGGTAAACGGTAAGCCTGACTGGGATAGCAGGGTGAAAGACCGCATAAGCAAATTAAACGACAATGAAATTGGCTATCAGAAAATTATTTCTTTAAAAATGAATGGCATTGCGCAGCCATTTAAATACCATGAAACCATTTTGGAAGTTGACCTTACAAAAGCCATTGCGCCAAAAACAAACGTAGTTTTTGATATGGAATTTGAGGCACAAATACCTTTGCAGGTACGCAGGAGCGGAAGGGATAATCCCGCTACCGGCGTGCGCTACAGCATGAGCCAGTGGTATCCTAAATTGTGTGAGTACGATTATGAAGGCTGGCATCCCACACCCTACGTTGCCCGTGAGTTTTATGGTGTATG
>JAYUBR010000588.1:0-1577 GCA_043740775.1 Ferruginibacter sp.
GTTTTTATTTTATAAATACAATGATGTTTCCATCCTGCAGGTCAGCAGACTTAGCCTTAAATGACTCGGCCGATTTTACCCGGAAGCCTTGGTTGGTAAACAGTTGAATGATTTGCGCTTTGTTTAAAAATGGTCTTATACAATCATGAAATTTTTGCCCCGGATATTTAGGATTGATATCTACTATTATGACTTCTCCACCGGGCACCAGGATTCTTTTAAATTCACTGATCATTTTGCCAGGATGGGCAAATTCATGCAGGGTTTTTCTGCAGAGAATTTTTTTATAGCTTGCCTGTTTCAGCGGAATGCTGTCTTCGCCTCCCAACACAAGTTCATAGCCGCCCTTCATGGGATTTTCAAACTGCGGATTTGCATTGTTTTTTTTGATCTGTGCTAAATTATTTGCATCAATGTCTTCCAGCACAAAATATACATTGGGATAATAGTACGCAACCTGGTTGTCGTGAAATCCCGTTTCGCAACCAATATCCACCAGCGTATCTCCATTGTTCAAATTGTACTTGCTAATCTCTTTTAAATACACTTCCTGCCTATTGTACCTGGTAGTGGTACAGGAGATAAAAACAACAATTGTTATGAGCAGTAAATATTTTATCAATCTTGGTTTTATATTGGGATGTTACTTTTTGTTGGCTACTTTTTAATTATGTGTCTTCCGAACCAGGTGTTCATCGCAGCGTTTCAATTTAGCCTTTGTCTATGCTACTTTTCAAAGATAAACAAATGATGCACTTCTTACTGCTTCGGTTATCGGCGATAAGCCGCAACAACCACCAGGGGAATTTGGATTGTGTTTAGATTGGGAAGTGGATCATCAGCAAGGGAGAAGGAAAAGTGCCTGCTCATTGCTGTTATCACAAAATAAATCATACCTTTTGATAAGCTGACAAATCTTTTTATGGAGGCAACAAATAAACCTATTAAATTTTATATCGTGAAGCAACTATCCTTACTATTTATTACCGCTTATGGCATCTTTTGCTTCTCAACGGGCTGCCAGAACAAGAAAAAATTATTGCCCCGCATTGCAATTGCAGGGCTGGCCATTGAATCGAGTACTTTTTCTCCGGCGCTTACAGATGAAGCTGCGTTTCATGCAAAGTATGGAAAAGATGTTTTTGCGTTTTATCCTTTTTTGAGCGCTGATTCACCGCTGCTGAAAAGGGCTGATTGGGTGCCCACAATTGTCGGCCATGCACTTCCGGGCGGCGCCGTTACAAGGGAAGCTTATGAATCGCTTGTTGGTAAGTTGCTGGATTCACTAAAACGAAATGGACCTTACGACGGACTGTATTTCGATATTCATGGCGCTATGAGTGTGGTGGGGCTGGATGACCCCGAAGCGGATCTGTTAAAAAGAATCAGAACGGTTGTTGGTTATAACACCATCGTATCCACTTCGATGGATCTGCATGGCAATATTTCTGTGGCGCTGGCAGAAAATACCGACCTCATCACTTGCTATCGTACGGCTCCGCACGAAGATGCCATGGACACAAAACAGCGGGCGGTGGAAAACCTGTTGCAACAAATTGAAAGCGGCAAGGGTAAGC
>JAYUBR010000589.1:0-1577 GCA_043740775.1 Ferruginibacter sp.
CAGCAAGTAGGACCTAACTACTATCTGTTTAACTCAGGTAATGCCCTGAAGATTCAGGATATTTTTTAAGGATTGAAATATCTACTCTGTTGTGAGCCCCGGATTCTTCCGGGGCTTTTTTATTGCAATGCAATTCAAAAAAATCATTGTGTGTTGAATCATAGTGCTTTTAACCTCGGGTTATGTTAGCCTCATGGTCGAAAGGCAGTCAGGACAAAAACAGGTCAAGCGAAAAGTGCAAAGCCCCTAAAAGGGCAATGCACAAAGCTGACGGCGACCTGATGGAAAACACCACAGATACCAACGCAAGCAAGCTGATAAACGGAACAGCCAACTAACGGACGATAATGAAGGCGGCGGCGGCGAAAATGCCTGCTGAAAACTACCGGCGGAACTGAAGGAACCGGAAATAAAGAACTGCTGAATGGACAAACTGCCAAACTGCGACTGGTGATGATACGAAGCTGCTTTTGCATAACTGTGAATTTTTATAAGCATCTCTCAGCGAAGGCAGATAAAAAAAACAAAAGGAAACGGAATAAAAGATGGGTCTTTGTGCCGGGGCTGTGTTTATGCCGTAGTCTTTTTGTTTTTTTTGTTGGGTCTTTGCGGCGGGCTGCCGTAGCTATTTTTGCTTAATAAAAAATACATTGGCAAAAGTTGTATCAATTCAACAGGTCGTGAAGGATGTAAAAAAAGCGGCCATCCCTGACCGCTTTAGTTTAGTACTCACATGGTAGCATCATACAGCCATCTACCAGCCAAACAGTTGCCATGTCATAAGGGAAATCGCTGAATGGAATTTCCTGACTGGTTACTTTGTTGTGATTGCCATCTGTAGCAAGGATTGTAAATACATTATCCTTTACCCGTTTTAAATCCCACACCTGGAAACGTTCAAGATTAATTTCCTTGTGGCATTGATGGCTAATAATTAAATCAATCAGCCAGTAAGCACTGCTGGATTCTGCCAATTCCTTTACACCATCTGTGTAAAGCATTAAAGAAGGTTTGTGACAATAGAAATTTTCTGAACCATTGCTACTTCCAAAATTGTCATTTGCATTTTTCATTGTAGTAATTTTTATTAAATAATATTTCCAAAAGAAAAAAGGAAAAAAAAGAAAGCTGTTGTATTAGCAATGCAGATAAAAAAACCAAAAGCAGAAGCCACATAAAAGAAGGGTTCTGTGCGATGGGGCTGTGTTTATGGTGGCTGTCTTTTTGTTTTTTTTATAAGGGCTGTGCTGTGGGCTGCATTGGTATTTTTGCGGCCTTTTTTTATACTTTATTTTTTTGGATGGTTACCTGCTGAGCCTTTCAAATGGATTCAAAATTTTCCTGCTGTATTTCTGCCTTTTGTTATTAATGCCCTTCGGCTACGCTCAGGATTCCAACTGTTCACTTCCTGCTGCAACAGCCGACCAGCGCCCCCCACTGCGCCCTTGGCTTGCTGGGTGAGGGCGGGAATGGCTTGCTCCGACTTAAAAGTGCAGCGTAGCGGAACGGCGAGGGGCAAGCCATGAAGCCCACAACACAACGTGGCTGCTTTTTGTGTGGTCGGGCATAGCGAAGCT
>JAYUBR010000590.1:0-5414 GCA_043740775.1 Ferruginibacter sp.
AGACTACGACCTGGTAAAAGCATTACAGGGTGCGGACGTATTTATTGGCCTTAGTGTGGGTAATGTGGTAAGTGCCGAAATGGTAAAAAGCATGGCAAAAAACCCCATTGTTTTTGCACTGGCAAATCCAGATCCTGAGATTGCCTACGATGTTGCCATTGAAGCCCGTAAGGACTTAATTATGGCTACCGGCCGCAGTGATTATCCCAACCAGGTAAACAATGTACTGGGCTTTCCATATATATTTCGTGGTGCCCTCGACGTTAGGGCCACTACAATCAACGAAGCCATGAAGATGGCTGCAGTGAAGGCTTTGGCTGCCTTAACCAGGGAGCCGGTACCTGATATTGTTAACCTTGCCTACAATGCAAAAACAATTTCTTTTGGGCCCGGTTATATCATACCAAAAGCATTGGATCCAAGATTATTGTCAACCGTTGCACCTGCAGTTGCAAAAGCTGCTATGGAAAGTGGGGTGGCAAAATATCCAATCACCGATTGGGAAGCCTATAAACTTGAACTGAATAAACGGCTGGGATTAGACAATCAACTAAGCCGTGTAATCGGCAATAAAGCACGCAAAGATCCGAAGCGGGTTGTTTTTGCAGATGCTGAAAATATCAAGATTTTAAAAGTAGCACAACTGGTGGTGGAAGAAGGTGTGGGCTATCCTATTTTACTGGGCGATGTAAAAAGAATTACGAAACTGGCTACAGATAATAGTATTGACCTGGAAGACATGCCTATCCTTGATCCTAAAGCTGATGAATA
Organism: Ferruginibacter sp.; assembly: GCA_043740775.1. Classification (GTDB taxonomy): domain Bacteria; phylum Bacteroidota; class Bacteroidia; order Chitinophagales; family Chitinophagaceae; genus Ferruginibacter. The sequence continues at coordinate 772 of JAYUBR010000590.1, forward strand.
CCATAACCTCCGTAAACAATTTGGTGAGTTGTTTTATGCGAAGCGGCAACGAAAAGGTATTAACAAGCATGAATCGCATAAGATGATGAGGGACAGAAACTATTTTGGATGTATGCTGGTAGAAACGGGACAAGCAGATTGTATGATCAGTGGTTTAACCCGGAGTTACCCTGAAACTATCCGGCCTGCTTTGCAAACAATTGGTACAGAAGAAGGCGTTAAAAAAATTGCGGGCATGTATATTCTGCTAACAAAACGTGGCCCTTTGTTTTTGGCCGATACTACCATCAACTTTAACCCCACCGCAGAGGAACTGGCTGAAATTACTTTGCTAACCGCCAAAGAGGTAAAACAATTTAACATCGTTCCACGTATTGCAATGCTCTCCTACTCTAACTTCGGCAGCAGTAATTCTGATGAAGCCAACCTGGTACGCAAGGCAAGAGAAATAGTAAAAGCAAAAGACCCCACATTGGTCTGTGATGGCGAAGTACAGGGCATCCTGGCTTTTAATAAAGAAATTTTAAAAGACAATTATCCCTTTACGGAATTGCTGGATGGAGAAGTGAATACGCTTATCTTTCCAAACCTTGCTGCCGGTAATATTGCCTATAATTTATTGCAGGAAGTAGGCGGTGCAGATTCTATCGGCCCTATTTTACTAGGATTAAAAAAACCAGTGCATGTGCTGCAGTTAGGAAGTTCTATCCGGTCTATTTTTAACATGGTACTGATAGCTGTGGTAGATGCACAGATGAAAAGTGAAATCAACACAGCAGAAGAAGTAAATAAAAGCAAGTGGTGGAAACGGTTTAAAAAAACGGCGCACGATTTGTAAAATATTTTCTGTGTGAGGTATAGCGTTCCTGTTTAATAGCAGAAAAGCATATCCGCATCCATCAAAGTATCAAAATCAAAATTTATCTTCGTTTTAAAAATCAGTAAACTTTAAACATAAAACAGTAAACCAATAATGGATTTTTTTACTCATTTCGGCAGGTATCTTTTAATGCTCAAAGGCATGTTCTCCAGGCCGGAGAATTTTAAAATGTATTGGAAAGAATTTATGCACCAATGCAATGATATCGGTATTGGTTCGCTGGGTATTGTATCTATCATTTCAGTATTTATTGGTGCGGTTAGTGCTGTTCAAACATCTTACCAGTTGGTAAGCCCGATAATACCACCCGAAACCATTGCTCAAATTGTAAGGGATACCGTAATACTGGAGTTTGCACCTACGTTGGTATGTATTGTGCTGGCCGGTGTAATAGGCAGTAAAATTGCCAGCGAACTGGGTAACATGCGGGTGAGTGAACAAATAGATGCATTGGAAATTATGGGCATTAATACAAAAGCTTATTTGGTTTTACCTAAAATTGCTGCAGCCTTATTAACTATTCCGCTGTTGGTAATTATTTCGATGGTATTGGGTATCTGGGGTGGAAGGCTTGCTGGTGCTGCATCCGGTATATTGTCTGCCGATACATTCGACAGGGGGTTGTTATTAAAATTTATTCCTTATAATGTAACATTTGCACTCATCAAATCTTATACATTTGCTTTTATCATTAGCAGCATACCTGCTTATTATGGGTACTATGTAAAAGGCGGGGCGCTGGAAATTGGCCGCAGCAGTACCAAAAGTGTAGTGGTAAGTTGTGTTATGCTGTTGTTTGCCGATTATGTATTAACACAGTTATTGTTAACCCATTAATAAGTTGTTTTTACTTATTACTTACAACTATTACTTACAACTTATACTTAAAACTTTTAACTTACTCCGGGGTATGATCGAATTTAAAAATATCAAAAAAAGTTTTGGGGAAAAAGTGGTATTGAATGATGTGAGCCATGTAGTGGAGACGGGTAAATGTAACCTCATCATTGGTACAAGTGGCAGTGGTAAAACCGTTTTACAAAAATGCCTGGTAGGTTTATTTGAGCCCGATAGCGGGGAGATTATTTATGATGGTGTAAACTTTACGGATATGGATGACGAAGGCAGAAAAGCCTTGCGCCAGCAGATAGGTATGTTGTTTCAGGGCTCTGCGTTGTTTGACAGTATGACGGTTGAACAGAACGTGATGTTTCCGCTGGATATGTTTGCTAAAATGAACAGCAGTGAAAAATTAAAACGTGTTAATGAAGTGCTGGACAGGGTTAACCTGGAAGATGCCAATAAAAAATTTCCGGCAGAAATCAGTGGCGGGATGAAAAAAAGAGTAGGCATTGCAAGGGCCATTGTGCTGAATCCAAAATATCTATTTTGCGATGAACCCAACTCCGGCCTTGATCCGCAGACCTCAATGGTGATTGATAAACTCATTCTTGAAATCACCAAAGAATTTAACATGACCACAGTGATCAATACACATGATATGAATAGTGTAATGGAAATTGGTGAAAATATTTTGTACATGTTTGAAGGTCAGAAGGAATGGACCGGTAATAATGAAGAAATCATTTTCTCAAAAAATGATAAACTCAACCAGTTTATTTTTGCCTCTAAATTTTTACAGGATGCAAAAGACATGCGCATGCTGGAAGCCAAAGGAATTATTGCTGACGACAGGAATATGGAAGACATGCTGAATAGTGGAGAAGAGATAAAATAATTCGAAAATTCGAAAATGTTAAAATGTTAAAATTTAAAGCATTCCAATTTGTAATTCTTCATTTGCAAATTTATCCGCAACGCTTTATTTGCTAATTTCCGAATTTGCAAATTTGCTAATTTACTCCCCTATCTTTGCCGAAATTTTTCATTTCTAATTCTTAATTGATACAATACCATGTCAGTTCTCGTTAATAAAGACTCCAAAATTATTGTACAGGGTTTTACCGGTACAGAAGGTACATTTCATGCTACACAAATGATAGAATATGGCACCAACCTGATGGGTGGTGTTACGCCTGGTAAAGGTGGAACAAAGCACCTGGATAAGCCAGTATTCAATACAGTAGCCGATGCCGTTAAAACAACCGGTGCAGATGTAAGTATCATTTTTGTTCCGCCTGCATTTGCTGCAGACGCTATTATGGAAGCTGCTGATGCCGGAATAGGTTTGGTAGTTTGTATTACAGAAGGCATACCGGTACAGGATATGGTGAAAGTTAAAAATTATTTAAAAAGTACAAACGCAAGATTGATAGGGCCAAACTGCCCGGGCATTATAACTGCAGAAGAATGTAAAGTAGGCATCATGCCCGGCTTTATTTTTAAGAAAGGAAGAATTGGTATTGTCTCAAAGAGTGGTACGCTCACCTACGAAGCTGCTGACCAGGTAGCAAAGGCCGGACTCGGAATTTCAACTGCAATCGGTATTGGTGGCGATCCTATTATTGGTATCACTACTAAAGAAGCAATAGAATTATTTATGAATGATCCTGAAACAGATGCCATTGTAATGATTGGTGAAATTGGTGGCGGCATGGAAGCGGAAGCAGCTAAATACATTCAATCAACCGGTAACAAAAAACCAGTGGTAGGTTTTATTGCAGGGCAAACAGCTCCTCCCGGTCGCCGCATGGGCCACGCTGGTGCCATTGTTGGTGGCGAAGATGATACTGCTGCAGCTAAAATGAAAATCATGGCAGCCTGCGGTATCCATGTAGTGGCAAGTCCGGCTGACATTGGTAAAACAATGGCTGAAGTGCTTAATAAATAAATGATCATCTTTGGAAATAAAACAATTAGCCCCCCGATAAATCGGGGGGCTTTATTTTTGTAGTATCCAACGGGTGTAATCCTAATGTACCTGGCAGCTTTTATTGCCTGTTTACCAGGCAGCTGAATGCATTGAACTTTTTCTTCTCTATCAATTCAGTTATTCCATAACACATCCTGATCGCCTTATTCAAACACTATGCCGTTTAACTATTAAAGTAGCTTTACAAAATGTTAAAGAAAAAATCTGGCAGGTATTTATGCAAAAAATGAAGTTTATACATCTGTTTATTGTTGCATTAATTTTACGCTTTTACAGCAGCTCAGCAACAAGCTGTATCTTGTAATTAAAATATTTCAGGTATGTTTTTAAAGAAAATTTTACTGGTAATTTTTACTGGTTTAGCATTTACCGCCATGGCACAAACATCAAAAGAGTATGCAAAAAACTGGGCAAAGGCAGCCGCCTTTGAAAAAAAGGGATTAACAAAATCTGCACTGCAGGAAGTGTTGGTCATCTACAACATGGCTGTAAAAGATAACAACGATGCACAACAAATAAATGCAGCCATCTACCAGGTAAAGTATCACAATATTGTACAGGAAGACAGCAGGGAAAACAATATATTTTACATAGATACTTTAATAGCCAAAGCCAAAACACCGGCAAAAAATATTTTACAAAGCATGCAGGCAGAAATGTTTTGGCAATACCTGCAAAATAACCGCTATAAATTTTACGACCGCACCGCAATGGTAAATGAAAAATCAAATGACATCACTACCTGGAGTTTGAATAAACTACATGCTACTATTGGTAAACTATATAAGGCTTCCCTTGCCAATGAAAGCTTATTACAAACCACTAAAATTGATCGTTTTGATCCTGTAATTATTAAAGGAGAAAATACACGGCAACTTCGCCCAACTCTTTTTGATTTTTTGGCTTTCAGGGCGCTGGATTATTTTAAAA
>JAYUBR010000591.1:0-5410 GCA_043740775.1 Ferruginibacter sp.
TTTAATACCTCTTCATTAAAATCAGTTTGCTTAATGTTTGGCATAGTAGTATTTAATACGCTAAATTACTCATAGCACATCAAAATATTAATTAGCCAAAGATAGTAACAAGGAGACACTTGGGTGGAGCCCTACAGGAAATTAATAATTAAAAATTAATAATTAATAATTGGGAAAAGCATCTATAAAAAATATCTTTACAAACCAGTAGAATCAAGCTCCCTTCTCCCGCCCGAACGGCTTGGCCAGGCGGACTTTGGAGAAAGCTCGTCCCAATTTTTTCGGGAGGCTAGTGGTGAGGTCAAACAAAACATAATTTATGCAAACAATCTTAGGTGGCAATGGAACAATCGGTTCTGTCCTTGCAAAAGAATTATCGAAGTATACAAACAGCATTCGACTGGTAAGCCGCAATCCAAAAAAAGTAAATTCAACCGACGAACTTTTTCCAGCAGACCTTTCCGATCCTGCACAGGTAGAAAAAGCTATCGCTGGTTCTGAAGTGGTGTATCTTTTGGTAGGCTTTGAGTATACGCTAAAAGTATGGCAGGATAAATGGCCAAAGCTAATGCAGTCAACTATTGATGCCTGCATTAAACACAATGCAAAGCTGGTGTTTTTTGATAATGTTTATTGCTATGATATCGCCGCTATTCCACACATGACGGAAGACTCACCGATCAATCCATCCAGCAAAAAAGGAATGGTACGCATGCAAATTGCCAACATGCTTTTATCAGCACTAAAGTCGGGTAAACTAACGGCATTGATTGCACGCTCTGCAGATTTTTATGGCCCCAATAACGACAAAAGTTTTTTGATAGAAGTAGTGTATAAAAATATTAAGAAAGGCAAAAAGCCTAATTGGTTTATGAAGGCAGATAAAAAACATTCTTTTACCTACACGCCGGATGCTGCCAAAGCCACCGCCATGCTGGGCAATACATCCGATGCTTACGGACAGGTATGGCATTTGCCCACTGATAAAAATACGCTCACCGGGAAAGAAATGGTCAGCCTGTTTACAAAAGAAATGAATGTGCCCGACAAGATTTTTGTGTTGCCGATGTGGTTGTTAAAACTACTGGGCTTGTTTATGCCACTGATGAGAGAGATGCCCGAGATGATGTACCAGTACGACAGGGATTATGTTTTCGATTCTTCCAAATTTAATGAACGGTTTAATTTTATACCCACTACTTATCAGCGGGGTGTAAAAGAAACAATTGCTCAGACCAAAGGATAAATTGTATTTGGGGTGTTTTATTTTAGCGGTATTTCAGGCAAATAATTATGAATTATCTTTAAACCTATGAAGCAAAAAATATCTTTCATAGTAATCATATTCCTGTCTTCACTCAGCATTTTTGCACAGGAAAAAAAATTAAACAATCCTGCTGCAAATGCAGATATTGAAGCCGCAATAAAAAAGCCGCCGCAGAAAATAAATTTGTGGTGCTGCAGGCAGGGGGCAACTGGTGTAGCTGGTGTCTTGAATTTGCACGAATCAGCAAAGCCAATCCCCAAATAGATTCAGTTATCAACAGCAGTTTTGTTTGGTACGAATTAAACTACAGCAAAGAAAATACAAAACAGCAGGTACTGGCGAAATATGGTTTTCCGCAACGTTTTGGTTTTCCGGTATTTATTATTTTAGATGGTAAAAGCCAGCTCATTCATACCCAAAACAGCGGGTACCTGGAGGATGGCAAAAAGAGCTACGACCAGAAAAAAGTGTTGGATTTTTTGCAGCAATGGACTCACAAAGCGCTGTCTGCTAAAGCCTATGCGCAATAAATAATTTACGTGGTTGTTTCAGTTTTGCATTCTATACAAAACCGGAGTATTTTTTGTGTACATTGTGTTCGTTGCGATCTTTGTGTGAAAAAAATTGTACAGCTTCTAATAAAGAAAGTATGAATCCCAGTAAAGATCAGTTCATTCAGCTTGTTCGGCATCCGGTTAAGTTCCCGGTATTTTTATTTACAAAATTGCCCGCCGCATTTTTTTCAGGTGTAAGGGTAAAAAAAATTGAAGAAGTAAAAGCGATCGTAACAGTGCCCTATAAATGGTTTTCTCAAAACCCTTTTAAGTCAACCTACTTTGCCTGCCTTGCCATGGCCGCGGAATTAAGTACCGGCGTGCTTGCGATGATGCATACTTACAAAAGCAACCCCGCCATATCCATGCTGGTAACAGGTTTGGAAGCCGCCTATTATAAAAAAGCAATTGGTATCACTACTTTTACCTGCGAGCAAGGATTGGCTATCAATCAAACAATTGAAGATGCCATCGCATCCGGCGAAGGAAGAACAATTAAAATAAAATCAACCGGAAAAAATGATAAAGGAGAGTTAGTAGCTGAATTTTTTATAACCTGGTCTTTTAAAGCAAAAAAATAAAAAGTCAGAAGCTTAATTTTTATACAACCGATAAAGTTCCCAGTTGCTTAAAATCTTTACCCATAATATTTTTATTGCGGTTGTTGAAGAAATACAAACAGATAATGGCCATAATATATGATCCAATAAATTCAGCAATTTCGGGGCCTGCCATATAAACCCTCCAGTAATGCCTGATATCTTTTTCCATTGGAAAAGCTGATAATGATAATTTCAAACATATCCAGGAAATAAGAAAAAATATGCCAATTGAAATTGGTGGAACCGGCACTTTAAATTTTTTGGTAAGAGATGCAATGTATTTAAAATGATACACACAAAATGGCAATACCAACCCAAAAAAAATGGTAAATATTTTAAACAACATATCCATTTCAAAAAGCCTTGCAATCCCTTGCTTTGCATCGCCATTCATTGTTTTGCCATCAAAAAGAATCATGTTATGAATATTAAATTCATGCTGTACGTTGATCTTATTAATTTCTTCCGGTGTAGCAAAATTAAAAATCCGCTGCCCCCAGTCTATTTCTTCACCGGCACCAAAAAAAAGCACCATAGCCAGCAGTAATAAAAAAATGTTCCTGTTTTTTTTAAAAGTAAGCACTAACAGAATAGAGGCAATAAAATAAAATAATGATGTAAGCCATTCAAAAAAACTGTCTTCCTTACCCCATTCAATAACGGTATTGCCATTGGCAAAGTTGTAAAATAAATAGCTTGAAAATAATACAATGGGAATGGAAATAATGTAATTGCTCAATGATTTTACTTCTGATAAATAAGTATCGGGTTGCTGCTCTAAATAAACCGGCTCTGAATTTATTACAAATTTTGAAACTTGTTTTTTTGTGCCTGTTAATAACATGATAATAAATTTTAGATAAAATAAGATATTTTTCTAAAGGATGTAGACAGGTAAAAAACTTGATAATTTTTTAATAAAAATATTTCGCTTTTAATCCCTGTAAAATTAAGAATTATTTAATACAAAAGATTCGACTATAGAAATATATTTTATTATTTAATCAGTCTATGATTTGACATTTACGTACAAGCAGTTTTTGTTATGCTGTTTAATGGAGAAATTTTATTGATTATCAAATGCCGGCTGTAATTAAGAACCAGACGCTGTTTTTATTTTTCAATCCTTGTGTTCAATTATAAGGGAGCTTTTTGCAAAGACTCGGTCTAAAAATGATTTAAAGGATTTCTTACCGTAGCAAAGGGAAACGAAAATTTTATTTTCAGACAACTTCTTATGCGAAAATATTTTTACGATGTCAATGAAAGTTGAAGAGTAGATAATTGTTTAATGAAAGAAAAAATATTTTTCAAAAAAATATTTGATGTCCGATAATTTTTTATTTACCCAAATGCTTTTCACTATCTTCAAACACTAAAAATAGTTAACGATGAAAATAGCTTTCCATGGCGCCGCAAGAACAGTAACAGGCTCCAAACATTTATTGACTTTAAAAAATGGCAAAAAAATATTACTGGATTGTGGCATGTTCCAGGGCATGGGCAATGACACAGATACACTGAATGCCAGCTTTGGTTTTACAGCATCTGAAGTAAATTATCTTATTTTATCGCATGCCCACATTGACCATAGCGGGTTGATTCCAAAATTGGTTAAAGATGGGTTTACCGGTAAAATATATGCTACACCTGCCACAAAAGATCTGGCTGCGGTGCTAATGGAAGATTCAGCCGGTATACAGGAAAGCGACCTTAAATTCATCAACAAACGCAGGGCTTCGGAAGGCTTAACTTACTTGCTGCCATTGTACACCACAGCCGATGCATTGCATGCCGTGGATTTTTTTGAAACAGTGGAATATGATACCTGGTTTACCATTGAGGAAGGTATTGAGTTTTGCTATACCGATGCCGGGCATATTATTGGCAGCACTGCCGTTCATTTAAAAATTACTGAAGAGGGTAAATTAACCCGGTTGACTTTTAGCGGCGACGTAGGCCGTTACCGGGATGTGATTTTAAAATCACCTGAAAAATTTCCGCAGGCAGATTATATTTTAATTGAAAGCACCTACGGCAACAGTTTGCATGATGAACATAACCCCACACCGGATGCATTGCTGGAATGGATAAACCATACCTGTATTTCAAAAAAAGGGAAACTGATTATGCCCGCATTTAGTGTGGGAAGAACGCAGGAAATTTTGTATGCGCTCAATCAACTGGAACTTGAAAACCGGCTGCCACCACTGGCTTATTTTGTAGATAGCCCGTTGAGCATGAAAGCCACCAGCATCATTAAAAGTTACCCGCAATATTTTAACGACCGCATAAGAAAGGTAATAGAAAATGATGATGACCCGTTTGGTTTTAAAGGATTAAAATTTGTAGAGTCGGTAGAAGAATCAAAGAACCTGAATTATTATAAAGGTCCCTGCGTAATTATTTCTGCAAGTGGCATGGCAGATGCAGGAAGGATAAAACATCATATCAGCAACAATATTGAAAACAGCCGCAATACAATTTTGCTAACCGGTTATTGCGAACCAGGTTCGCTGGGAGGCAGGCTGATGAAGCATCCTAAAGAGGTGAGTATTTTTGGCCAGCCGCATGAAGTTAATGCAGAGATAGGTGAAATGCGTAGCATGAGTGCTCATGGCGATTATGAAGACCTTTGCCAGTTCCTTGCCTGCCAGGATGCTGCCCAGGTAAAGAAATTATTTTTGGTACATGGAGAGTATGATGTGCAACTCGATTTCAGGCAACGGCTGATAAGAAAAGGTTTTGCCGATGTAGAGATACCTGAACTGCATTCAGAAGTGCAATTAAGTTAAGCAATGAAAATATTTTATGCGGCAATTTTGCCGCATTTTTTTTGTTCATTGTTTATGATGAAAAAATTTATTGTCCAGGGTGAGTTGCCCCGACCTTCAGGTCGGGGAGATGAATAAAAAAACAGATGTGGGCTTTAGCCCAAAACACCAGGAGCTAAAAATCTTTTAAAGTTAATTATCATTTTTTATCAC
>JAYUBR010000592.1:0-1574 GCA_043740775.1 Ferruginibacter sp.
ATTTTCCTCATCTTACAAAAGAAGAATTGAGTATTTCAGGAAAATTAAGTCCTAAAATACTGATTGTAGGTCCAGGAAAAAGACTAAGCTGGCAATACCATCACCGTCGTGCGGAGATATGGAAACTGATAGGAGGAGTTGCCAGTGTAATTACTAGTGATACAGACGAAGAAAAAGATAACGTACAATTAAAAATTGGTGATATTATTCAATTGAAACAGGGAGAACGCCACCGTTTAATTGGTTTAGACGGGTGGGGAATTGTGGCAGAAATCTGGCGTCACACAGATGCAGAAAACCCCAGTAACGAAGATGATATTGTGAGAGTGCAGGATGATTTTGGAAGATAGCATATGCATAGCAAAAAATTGCGGCAGGCCGACACGTTGCGTACTGTACCATCGCTTTTAAAAGCATCTATATCAGTTTATTCGCAATGACCGGAAAATCATGACTAAATTGTTTGTAAAGGCGGATGTCTTAACGGTATTTTACCGCCATATTGATTACGGGGAAACCAGCAACAAAAACTAACGGCGCACCTTGCCAAAATAATACCTGTTGATTTTGGCGTAGAATAAAAGGTTACCGATTAGTTGAATCCGACCTGTTGTAAACCCTGTTTTTTAGCGAAGCCAATACAATTTTTACTTCGCCATAACTGATACCTGTGGGAATATTTTCCATTATTGTTTTATGAATTTCCTCGCCATGTTTTGCGATGGCTTCTTTTATAAAAATTTGTTTTTCGGTACTTACCAATTCGTTTACATCAATCTCACCAATGCCAACAAAATAAGCAAGATGCCCTTCAATGGTTCCTGCAACAAGGTTTCTTTCTGTTGCAATTTCAGCAATTGATTTTTTCTCTTTAAACAAAAGAAAGGTGGCCGTTTTTGTATCTGTTTTTACCTCCGTACTTTTTTCTTTTCGCTTTTGTTTTACCGGCATTGCCTCCATGTTGGTATGTAAATTATTTTCTTCGCAATAAGCATTTATGATCTTTAAAAAAGCTTCGCCAAACTGACCCGTTTTTACTTTTCCAAATCCTGTGACCCTGTTTAATTCATCAAATGTTTGTGGCAGGTAGCGGCCCATTTCATCCAGGCTGGCACTATTGGCTACCATGTAAACCGGCATCTTTTTGTGGTCGCAAAGTTCATCTCTTTTTTTACGAAGCTGCCTGTATAAATCAGGATAGGGACTGTCATTTTTTTGATACGAAGACTTACCGGCATACATATTTACAGACAGTACTGGTTTTACAAAAGTTCTTTTTTGCTGAAGATAATTATTTACGATAAAACCATTTTTGCATCCTTCATATAAATGCTTGCGCAAACAAATACTTTGATACAGATCCATCAATAATTTATTAGCACCCAAGGCAATTATTTTACTATCTGTTGAAGCTTCACATTTATATATTTGCTCTTTGCAATGTTGCAATGCGGTGCAAAAATGGACGCTTGCACCAATGATTCTTTTTTGCAACAATTCATTTAGCTCCGGAAGTCCCGGCTGGTTTAATAATTCCTTTAGTTGGGGTAAAAATCTTGTAGCAACATCCTCCA
>JAYUBR010000593.1:0-5410 GCA_043740775.1 Ferruginibacter sp.
TCACTCCCGCGGAAGAAATTTCCTAGGTATGGAAACACCTGAAAAGCTGGACTATCCGGTGAACATGGCCATCGTAAAAAAATATTTAAACACTACCGATAACCCTGAACAAGCGGACCATGCGCCGGTGTTTATAACAAGCCCCAACAGCGGCGAGGGGTATAAAAGGGATAATGTAAAAGCAGGCGGAAATAGGTATCTTCCTATCAGTTTGCAGTACGGAGAATACACTGCCACCGATGCCCGTGCAACCAGCATTGCAGGTGGTGACCAGTTTGAAAATTTTACCAACCGCAGCTACAAAGGCAAGAGCATAAAAGCAATCAATATCACCGACCTCGCCATGGTGAATGATACTTACGCAAAGATGAAAGGAGCCGGTAATCGTTTTGGTAAATGTGAGTAATCCAATGGTATTTGCTGAGTTTAAAAAAAATGCCAATATCATTTTAATCAACTTTGGTGTACAGGACCAGGCAATCCGGGAGATGCTTACCGTCAAGGCAACACCGTCAGGTTTATTGCCCATGCAAATGCCGGATAGTATGCAAACAGCTGAAAAGCAAAACGAAGATGTTCCGCTGGATATGCAATATTAGAAAGATGAAGCAGGCCATGTATATGATTTTGGTTTTGGAATAAACTTTAAAGGCGTTATAAAAGATGCAAGAACGGTAAAGTATAAAAAATAGCAAATATTGTTGTAGTAAATAATCAGCTTAATTTACGAACTGACAAGTTGCATAAACAAGATGCCCAAAATTATGCGGATGAAAGGATTACGACGCAAGGATGATGCTATAAAAAACTAATGCTGGTATCAAAATAAAATAAAAAAAGAAAACATAACTATTTGTCCCCTTTCCAAAGTATTATTACATAAAAAGGCAAGCCTGCCATTAGTAAAATAAAACCCCAGTACACTGTTTCCTGTCCTGAACCCGCTATGGCCCACAGTGAAAATAAAAAGGCTAAAGAAGACAATGCAATTGTTGCAGGCCAATGGTTACCGGGTTGCAGATATTTATTTTGTAACCTTATAAGCACATAAGCCACTGTTGAAAAAAGATAAGGCACCAACACCGTTATGGTAGTGAGTAAAATTAAAAATTTAAACTGCTCGGCCAGGCCTTTTGTATAATTCATCACCATCAAAATACTCACCAGCACACTGCCAATTACAATACCTGAAACAGGCACTTCTTTTTTATTTACTTTACCAAATACAGCAGGAAATAATTTGTCTTTTGAAATGGCGTAGGGTATTTGTCCCTGTATCAGTATCCAGCCATTCAATGCACCAAAAGCTGCAATTGCAACGCCTGCACTTACCCAGTACCGTGCACTGCTTCCCCATATCAATACTGCAGCATCTGCAAAAGGGGTGAGGGAATGTGACAGCTCTTTTGCGGGTATCATACCCATTACACTCACTGTGCTCAATATATAAATAATGGCTGCCAAACCTGTGCCCAGCATGGTTGCACGGGGAATTGTTTTTTCAGGACTGGCCACACTGCCTGAAGGGATGGTGGCACATTCCAACCCGAGAAAAGCAAAAAAAGTAAAAGCAGTGGTAGCCGTAATGGCTGTAAAAGCCGATGTGCCGCTGGCATTAAAGGGCAGAAAATATTTAAGCTTAAAAAAAAACAAACCGCCGATAGCAACTAATAATAAAGGAACTATTTTAAGTATGGTGGTGATCAGTTGAACCTTACCCGAGGTAACAATGCCCAGCGTATTGATCCAGGTAAGTAACCAGATGGCGCTTAAACCAGTGATGACTGCAGCAAAGGAACTGGTGGCCAGCACCGGAAAAAAAGTACTCAATGCACTTACCAAAGAAACAGCAATGGCTGCATTGGTACACCAGATGGAAATCCAGTAACCCCACGCCACCAGGAAGCCTGCAAAATCACCCAAACCCTGGCGGGAATAAGCATAGGGGCCACCATCTGCCTGAGGCATCAGCTTGCTTAAATTACTGAAAATTTTTGCCAGTAAAAATGCACCGAGCGTAGCAAATACCCATCCAATTAAACTGATACTTCCATAAGCCGCCAGGGTGGTGGGCATTAAAAAAACTCCCGCACCAATCATGTTACCAATCACCAGCGAAGTACTTGTCCATAACCCTAATTTATTTTTTTGTGGCAACTGCTCGGGCATTTTACGAATAGTTTTACGATGATTGTGGAAGATACAATTTTATGCTTAGCAACAGCAACCGATGTACAAATCAGCATTGATGAGTTTGTACGGAAGGCTGAAACAGTTAGGTAGTTCAATAAAAAAAATAACTACCGGCTATGCATACACGAAGATGTAAGTTAGAGAGGAGCATCGCTTTTTCGGCGAATTAATTTATAGGGGGAAGTAGTTTAGGAGAAGCGTTTTTTATTTTTTTAAGCCGGTACTATTTAACCAGGCAGGCACGGTCTGCATATTGTTTGCTCCAGTCATCATAGCAATCCAGGCCTAACCGGCAACTGTTATTTTTACATTGCCAGGTTATCTTTAACCAGGCACTCACTTTTTTTGGCATTTTAAGCAGGTAATAATAAAAGTCCGCAGCCTGGCTGGTGGCGCAGGTTTGTAATACTTTGTAAGTGTATGGCTTTTAACGCAGTAAACTATTAATGGTTAGTTTGGGAGAAATACTGCTGCTGTATGGACTTGTAAGATTAAAGAATAGTAACCGCTTCTTGCTCCACGCAGCATCAGATTCCATTTGGTGTTCTTGTTTACATCAGTATAGCTGGCTCCGTTCATGGCAATATTTGCAGAGCCTTTTCTGAAAAAAATAATTTTCATATTATCGCTCATTTCTATGCGGTCATTCTGCTATTGAATGGGAAAGGTTGCCGGTTGGCCCACAGCCCAATCAACCACCGATTCATAACCTTTGCTATCCAGCACCAGTTTTTTATCAGTTCAAAGAGTTCTGTTTTTTTTGCGTGGCCAAAACAAAAAGTACAGCCAGGTAATAAAATAAATAGAGCCTGTATTTTTTTCATATCAGTTTTATTGGTTGATTTAATTAAAAAGCCGATGATACTACATCAGGTAATTTTTTAGTAGTCATATAAATTACGTCCACGAATCGCTGGCAACAATATTGCCGTTTACCCATGTCCATTCTATCTTCTGGTAAGTAAAAGCTACTTCTTCATATTCTGTAAATTTCATCAGGTCAGGATTTTTATTGTTGAGCATGATGCTTTTTATATCACTGATATTTGCATTGGTTAACCTTACGGTATAGTGGTTTACTTCCATGCCGGCTGCACCTGAGCCTGCCTGTATATGGGGAGTAAAAAACTGTAGCTCCCAACTGGTAATATTTTCATTATTCACCAGTGCATTAAAAAGCAGCGGTGTACTTTTGTCTAACTCTTTGGTAATTACAAAAGGCTTGTGTTGTCTTTTGCCGGTGGGTAATCCGGTTGCAGCATCCCTGGGCGATACAATATCGTGGTTTACAGCAATCACCATTATTTTTCCTTCCCGGCCTTTTTGTGTTACACTGCCTTTAATGTCACCTTGTTTTTGTCCGGTTAGTTGTAAATATGCATTCAGTGCCATGATGAATTGTTTTAGACAATTAAGATAATTATAAATTTCCGCTAATGCAAGCGGTTTGTTTATACTGGTTTTTTATAACAATTTTGTAAAGCTGATACAGGTAAAGATGTTGCTGTTATTTTGTTGAAAATATCTCATTACAATCTTCATCAGGCGGAATATCACTGAGTAATGGACGATTACAGGGCAAGAAAAAATCTGAGGGTATAATAATTCAATTCATTCGGAGTTGATTATTGTTTAATACGCACTCAGGTTGATTTGTAATCAACCTGGGTCATAAGGAGACAGGCGAGAAATGACTGGTGAAAAAACTGGTAAAGATTTTTTTATCAATGAATACTATCCCTTCTTTGAGCAAGTTCTCTCCATGTTGTTACAATAATTCCTTCTTTTTTAAGTGCCGCTTTAAAAGCAGGATCCGTCATGGCAAGCAGGTCCCCTTTGCGAACCGTGCCGCTGCTGCTTATGTAAGGGAATACTTCTGTAGTTTTTGTACAATGCATAATCATCATGGTAATACCCGGCCTTAATGATTTAATTGCTTCAACATATCTAACTGTTTTAAAAGCCTGTAATTTTTGGTCGTCCTTCGCAATACTATCAGGGATCTTCCAGTCGTAACTAAAATTATGCAGGTCATCCAGCACAGGCAAGCCTGCTGCCCAAAGTGTTTTTCCAATGCCCTGCATTTGTTTAATCAATGCATCAGCGGCATGAGTCTGTTGCTGAATAAGTACATCTTGTCCACCAGGCAGCATTACGGGAATATGCTTTTCAATACCCACTTTAATATAGCGTTGTAAGAAACCGGGTGATGCAAACAAAGTACCCATGTGAGAATCCAGGTGAGTTGGTATAAAGCCCATGCTGTTAGCCCTGTCGAGTTGAGCAAGTATTTCTGTTTCCACTTCATCTGCTGAAGCATGTTTTACCACATCTTCAACAGAATGCCAAAGATCACCTTCTTTATCTGTTAATCCAGGTACACGTTCATTGGAAGCAAGCGGAGCCCACCTGTAATCTGTCCATTCAGAAGTAAGGGTTAAGTGCAGGCCTGCATCTATTTCCGGGTGTTGTTTTAAATAATGAACAAAGCCGGGCACCCAGGGGCAGGGCATCATTACACTACAGGAGGTTGCAGCTCCTTTGGTAATCGCCTCAATCACTCCTTCGTTTGAATCGTAACTCATGCCTGCATCGTCTACATGTAGTATCAATACTTTTGATCCCCTGGGATAGCCCAGCTTTTCTGCAAAAGTGGTATCTGCAATTTGTGCACTGCACAATTCAATCAAAAAAATAAGGAGGAAAAAAATAGTACGCATAAGCAAGCTTTTATGATAAAAGATAAAACTAATAATTTTAAACTAAGCTCAGTGTGCTTTTATTTTGTTAATGTAAAAGCCGCGATTTGGTATTTAAAACTCTTCATGGAATGTATCCGGTGCGTCAATCATTTAATTTACTATTGATGCAAGGTCTCTTAGACCAACTCAGACTCAATAAGATTTCTGTAGTGCAAAGTACCCACAGTGCTCTGTTTTGTGATCAGCAGGGTTTTAAAAATGACCGTTTACTAAATAGAAGCCACACTTCACACAAAGTGAAAGATTTAATATTAGCAAGTTAGCTTTTTTTAATACATTTAACTACTTATCGAAATGCCAGTATACCAATAGACTGTGAAAAATATTTTATTTAAAAAATTATTAAAATTATTTTATGAAATGTTTTTTTTACTCTTCTCTTTTATTTTCTTTCATGTTACTGGGGTTTCAGATAAACACAAAAGCCCAGGCAGATGTAACACTTACTACCAGTG
>JAYUBR010000594.1:0-5400 GCA_043740775.1 Ferruginibacter sp.
TTTGGTATTTCTTCCAACATCATGTCGTTAACAGGTATTGCTTTGGCAATTGGTGTGGTAGTGGATGACAGTATTGTGATGGTAGAAAATTCGTATCGCCATATTTCGGATGCGCAGGAAGCAGCCGATGCATCACCACCTGTAATTAAAACGTAAGAGGTGATAAAAGAATAGAATGCTAATGTGATGAGAAGAAATTAAATGTAGAAATGTTAGTACAAAAGTTGAATAAATATGCAACGACCTGCCCCTCTCCTTTGGAGAGGGGCAGGTCATGAGGTCTGCTGAATAGAAAACTAAAAGTACAAGAGTGATTATTTTTTTCTTTTATCAAAAGAAAAAAATAACAAATCAAAGATTGCAACGATGCCTGATTGAAAAATAAATGCCGGGTTCAAAATAAAAAAAATGACAAAGAAGAAAAATATATGGGCCTCATTTAAAAATTTATTCATCAGTAAGAAAGACCCGCTTACGCCTGCTGATAAATTAGTTATTATTGAACGGTCGTCTAAACAGGTAGGCCCAGGTGTATTCTTTTCTACCATCATTGTAGTCACTTCTTTTATGCCTGTTTTTTTATTAACGGGCATGGAAGGGAAATTATTCAGCCCCCTGGCCTGGACAAAAACTTTTATCTTATTGGTAGATGCTTTTTTAGCAATCACTTTAACCCCTGTTTTAATTTCTTTTATTCTTAAAGGGAGATTGCGGCCAGATGCGAAAAATCCGGTCACAAGAATGCTGGAAAAAGTTTACAGGCCTGTGCTAAAGTTTTGTTTGAACTGGCGCAAAACAATCATAACTGTTAACCTTGTTGCATTAGGTGTAGGCGTGTTTATGATGACTAAGCTGGGTTCTGAATTTATGCCACCATTGGATGAAGGTTCAATACTTTTTATGCCGATCACTTTACCGGATGTTTCTAACAGTGAAGTAAAACGATTATTGCAGGTGCAGGATAAACTCATTAAAACTATTCCGGAAGTACACAATGTTTTGGGTAAAGCAGGCAGGGCTTATACCGCAACAGATAATTCTCCCATTAGTATGGTTGAAACAATAATTATGCTGAAACCAAGAAACGAATGGCGGAAGGGTATGACAAAAAATGACATCATCAATGAACTCAACTCCAAATTACAAATACCAGGAATAACGAATGGATGGACACAACCTATCATTAACCGTATCAACATGCTTTCTACCGGTATCCGCACCGATGTGGGATTAAAAGTGTATGGACAAAATTTAGATACTATTTATGCCTTTGCCCAACAACTGAAAAAAGAATTAGAAGGAATACCCGGTGTAAAAGATTTGTATGTAGAACAAATTACAGGCGGAAAATATATTGACATAGTAATAAGACGTGATGATATAGCCCGCTATGGTTTAAGTGTGGATGATGTAAATGCAGTAGTGGAAAGTGCTTTGGGTGGAATGCAATTAACAACGACTGTTGAAGGTCGTCGCCGCTTTTCAGTAAATGCTCGTTTTGGTCAGGATTTCAGAAGTAACCTGCAGGATCTAAAGCGGCTACAGGTGCAAACAATGAGTTTCGGCCCTATTCCCTTAGAAGCAGTTGCCGATGTAAAAATTACGGACGGACCGCCCATGATTAACTCCGAGAATGCCTTATTGAGGGGTACTGTTTTATTCAATGTAAGAGACAGGGATTTGGGCAGTACCGTTACCGAAGCGCAAAAAAAATTAGATGCAATAGTTCAAAAAATGCCAAAGGGATATTTCATAGATTGGAGCGGCCAGTGGGAAAACCAGTTAAGGGCAAACAAGACATTGAAAATTGTAATGCCCATTGTTTTGGTTATCATCTTCATGGTATTGTATTTCACTTACCACTCTTTGAAGGAAGCTTTAATAAGCATGATTACCGTTCCTTTTGCTCTTATTGGTGGGGTTTTTATGGTGTACTTCTATGGGGTTAATTTATCAGTGGCTGTGGCCGTTGGTTTCATTGCACTATTTGGTATGGCGATAGAAACGGTAATGCTTTTAACGATTTATTTAAACGAGGCCATGCAAAAATTAGTGAAAGATAAAGGCAACTCTAAAGAAACTATTCTGCCCGGAGATATCCGTAACTATATCATTGACGGTGCTACCAAACGTTTACGCCCGGTAGTAATGACAGTATCCGTTTCCCTGTTTGGCCTGATTCCTATTTTATGGGCAACAGGAACAGGCAGCGATGTGATGCTCCCTATCACAATTCCATTAATTGGAGGAACAGTAACCGCCATTATTTATGTATTGTTTGTAACACCTGTTGTATTTGTATTGGTAAAAGAAAATGAATTAAAATATAAAGGTAAAATTGAACTCATAGATGTTAAAGAATAAAATAATCACTATACTGTTTACCCTTACTGTCGCACTCAGCAGCAAGGCGCAAACATTGAAACTGAATACCATCATTGACAGTATTACAGTTTTGCACCCTGTTGTAAAAATGTATAATAATGAAATCCGCTCTATGGATGAAGCCGCCAAAGGTGCCAAAAGCTGGATGCCGCCTGAGTTTAGCACAGGTTTATGGATGGTGCCTTATAATACAGCTTTATGGAAGAAGAATGATATGGGCGGAACGGGTATGGGACAGTATATGATTGGCGGTCAACAAATAATTCCCAACAAAAAGAAATTAAATGCTGATGCCGGTTACATGCAAGCCATGTCATCCGTAGAGAAAGAAAAAAAGAATGCCAGCCTGAATGAATTGATCAATGATGCCAAACAATTTTATTATGAATGGATTATTCTTAAAAAGAAATTAGTCATCATAGAACAAAACGAAAAGCTGTTGGACTTCATGATTCAAAATGCGGAGATACGTTACAAAAACGGGTTAGAAAAAATAAGTGCTTATTACAAAGCAAAAGCAGCATTGGGTAATTTAAAAAATATGCAGTTAATGTTTGAAAACGATATTAAAGTAAACCGAATCCGTATCAATACCCTGATTGGTAGAAATGCGATGATTGATTTTGATATTGATACAACCTACCTGGTAAAGGATTACTCGAATATTGTTTTTGACAGTACACTTTTTTATAATAGCCGCAGCGATTTAAAAGCGATAGACAAAGACATCAACATTACCTGGCTTAAACAGGAGACCGAAAGGCAAAGCCTCAAACCTCAATTCGGTATCAGGTATGAGCATATGTTTGGTTTCGGGGGGTTTCCCATGCAGTACACTTTAATGGGAATGATGAAACTGCCACTTGCCAAATGGTCATCCAAAATGAATAAGGCAAATATTGAAAGCCTTAAATGGAAGGCCAATGCTTTACAATCGCAAAAAGAAATGATGGTGAACGAATACAGTGGCATGGCTTATGGAATGCTGAATGAAATAACGTTGAAGAAAAAGCAATTGAAATTGTATGAAGAGAATATTATTCCGGCATTGACTAACAATTACAAAACAATGCAACTGGGCTATGAGCAAAATACCGAAGAATTATTTATGCTTTTTGATGCATGGGAAACACTCAATATGACACAGCTTGAATACATGAATCAATTAAAGGAATTATTACTACTGCAGGTTCAGTTGGAAAGAATTCAGGAAATTAAGTAAATGATTTAATTTAAAAAATATGTTTAAAATCAAAAAATATGATCAATATTTATTGCCGGTAATACTGCTCATTGTAACAACAATATTCATTTCTCTCAGTTCCTGCAAAGGAAAGAAAACAACAGATCACTCACAGCTCCAGGCGATGGAACAGGACACAATAGCGGCACTTTCAGCACATCAGCATCAAGTCGGTGATTCTGCCAAGGCAGACGTGTACACCTGTTCAATGCACCCACAAATTATCAGGGACAAACCCGGAAAATGCCCTATCTGTGGAATGGAACTGGTAAAAAAATCTACTGATAATAAAAAAATAGAAGGCATTGATTTAAGTACTTTAATAAGACCAACCAATGGTTACGTTATTTCTTCTATCCCTGTTACAACACTTGAAAGCAGCACCGAAAATATTGAAGTAGATGCATTGGGCACAGTTGCTTATGATACACGGCAGGTGGGCACTATCTCTGCAAGAGTAGCAGGCCGTATTGAAAAACTCTATGTTCGTTTTCGTTATCAAAAAGTAAGTGCAGGGCAAAAAATTATGAACATCTACAGTCCGGAATTATTAACTGCACAACAAAACTTATTGTTTCTTTTAAAGAACGACGCTGCCAATACAAGCTTTATTAATACTGCAAAAGAAAAATTATTGTTATTGGGTATGAGTAGTGCCCAATTGCAGCAGGTAATTAAAACACAAAACCCATCCTATACCATTTCGGTGCATAGTAAATACAGTGGCCACATTCATGAAGCCGCCGGGGTTATGAATAGCGGTGGCAATAATCCAGGTGCAATGAAAGATATAAATGTAATTACCGAAGAATTATCTCTAAAAGAAGGCATGTATATACAAAAAGGGCAAAGCATTTTTTCCGTTTATAATCCATCAAAGGTGTGGGCATTATTAAATATTTATGCCGATAACCAGGGTTTAATAAAAAGAGGAAATACAGTGCAGTTAACAGCAGAAACTGCCCCTGATAATAGTTTCACCGGAAGGGTTGATTTTATTGAACCATTTTTCCGTAAAGAAAATAAAACACTTTCCGTTCGGGTATATTTTGATAATTCAAAACTACAACTTCCTGTAGGTAGCCAGGTAAAGGCAAAAATTTCCGGGAGTCCGCAAATGGCAGACTGGTTACCTAAAGAATCAATTGTATCACTTGGTTTGGATAAAGTGGTTTTTGTAAAAGCACCCGGCGGCTTCATGCCGCATATTGTAGCAACTGGATTTACTAATAACGGCAAAACGCAAATATTGAATGGACTGGCAGTAACGGATTCCGTGGCGCAAAATGCACAATTCCTCATGGACAGTGAAAGCTTTATAAAAATAAATAAATGATTATGAAAATAATTTCAATAGCAATCATTGCGCTGTTTTTATTCGCTTGCAATAGTAAGAAACAACCAGCTAACAACAAGGACATGGCTGACATGAAAATACCTGCCCGTTCCGCAGGCGGTGATACTACCAAAAAAAATAAAAAGGATGGTATGGAAAGTATGCCGGGTATGGGTAGTGATTCGGCAACAGATAAAATGGATTTGAAAACCATGCCGGTTAAGGTTAGTGATTCAAGTGCCAATGCAATAAAGTTAAGTGATCAGCAAGTACAGTTAGGTAATATTCAGACGGACACTATTAACAGCGGTATGTTGGGAGATAAAATTGTTTTAACTGCCACGTTAAATATAGACCAGTTGAAAACTACTTCCATCAGTGCAAGGGTGATGGGGAGAATTGAAAAATTATATTTTAAAAACATGGGTGATTATGT
>JAYUBR010000595.1:0-1567 GCA_043740775.1 Ferruginibacter sp.
TGCTTCAAACTGCTGCATCCTGCTGTAATCGCATCCGGTAAGCAGGGTGCTATTATGAGCTTCCAAATAAAAAAGAATATCCCCGTTCAGGGTTTCTAAGCCTCTGCCGTCTGCATAAAGTCGTAATACCTGTCTGATCTTAAACATATCAATTGGTTTGTTGAACATAATCTATCGCTGGTTTGTTTTGCTTAAAACAACCGATAATTATCCTACAAAAACAACTGTTCTTTTATCTGAGTTTTTAAGGGGGTCAATTTGAGCCGGTATCAGGGCGTCAATTTAAAATGGCCGAAGGGGGGCAGTTTCATTTGGCGGGAGGGGGGCAGTTTGCGTGGATTTTCCAAGTAGGACAAAAGTAAGAGGGATATAAAGCAAAAACAAAGGAACAAAGAGAAGATATTAAGAGGTTTGAAGAATGCATTGAAAAAAGGTAATAGTGAACGTAGTATTCCCCATAAACAATTTACGTGAATTTTGCACTTTCTATGAAAAAATCACTTAGGGTAGTAAATCCATGAAAAGATATGCATTAAAGACTATAACAGACCTTCCCTCAGTTTTCTGTCGGTTAATAATAATCCATTGCTCCCCGTCTAAGCCTTTTGTTATTTGGGAAGTCTTTAGTTTTTTTACGTCAACGTAAGCCAGTCCTGTAAAGCAACAGAATAAAAATACATCACGAACCTGACCCAAACGATCAATTTCAAAACTTTTATCAGCCATCCGCTGTATTTCATCTTTAGAAAGATAAACCCGATCTACTGTTTTAATTTTTCCTTTATGGTTTGCAAAAGGATCAGCCGTAATCCAACCATTAGATAAACATATCCGGATGATTTTGCCAAAGTTGCTTATGTATTTAACTACAGTATTGTTAGCACAGTTGTAAGTACTTCTTAAAAAGAAATCATATTCAGCAATAAAAGAGTGATCAATCTTCTTTATATCAATATCGGAAATACTGTATCGAGAATTTAGAAATTGCTGTGTATGACACAAAGAGGTTTTATATCTTTCCAAAGTTCCATCTGCAAAATCTTTACATACCAAAGCGGCCATTTTACTATTATGATCTCTGAATATGTCAATAAGCATATGGGCCTTTTCTGCTTTTCCAATCATTCGGTGCTTTAATGTTTCGGCTGTAATCAGTTTTTTATTTTCGGAAAGGTAGCGATGGGCTTCATAAACCTTGGCCTGCAGATTATCAAGGAAAGCGTTGAAGCTTTTAACTTCTTCCTTATTGCCGACAAGTCTTCCAGATTTATTATTCTATTTCTCGGGATTACCTTCCCTGTTTGTTGTTATCTCCGAACGCTTGCCATCAACCGTTATTCGTAGATAAATGGGGGCATCTCCCGATGTGTAATTCTTTTGCTTTTTTAAATAGAAAAGCATGCTAAAATTTGTCTTCATGATTTAATCATTTAAAGTGAAACAAAATTAGCATTACAGCTTGGACGAAACAAGATTTTCATCTCATGAACATCTTGAAAACAATGGTTTAGGCCATTTCTGGTGAGTCACTTTTTGAGGAACACTTACTCACCGAATCACTCACCTT
>JAYUBR010000596.1:0-1565 GCA_043740775.1 Ferruginibacter sp.
TGGCATGTTGTTTTGCGTTCAATACATTGTGCGGAATGTTTTTTTGTTTTAACATCCTGCTTAGCAATTCACTTATTTCTACTGAAGTAGTACCTACCAGTGAAGGCCGGCCGGCAAGGCGCAGCTTTTCAATTTCATCAATTACCGCTTTGTATTTCTCCCGCTTGGTTTTGTACACTAAATCCTGTTCATCTTTACGAATGGCAGGTAAGTTGGTAGGGATTGTTACCACATCCAATTTATAAATGTCCCATAACTCAGCGGCTTCAGTTTCGGCAGTACCCGTCATACCACAGAGCTTGTGGTACATCCTGAAATAGTTTTGTAAAGTAACGGTAGCGTAGGTTTGTGTACTGGCTTCAATCTTTACATTTTCTTTTGCTTCAATGGCCTGATGCAAACCATCACTGTATCTTCTTCCGTCAAGTATACGACCGGTTTGTTCATCTACAATTTTTACGGCTTCATCCAGCACCACATATTCTTTATCCTTATCAAACAAAGTATAGGCTTTTAATAATTGTTGAACGGTATGTATCCTATCCGCCTTTAAGGAGTATTCATTCAGCAAGGTTTCTTTGCCTTTCAATTTTTCATCGGCACTTAAACTGCCTTTTTCTATCTCCGCCAGTTTGGTGGCAATATCAGGGATAATGAAAAATTCAGGATCTTCACCAGCTCTTGTAATGAGGTTGATTCCTTTATCGGTTAAATCAACCTGGTTGTTTTTTTCATCAATCTGAAAGTACAGTTCTTCATCCACTTTCGGCATTTCTTTTTGCTGATCTGCCAGGTAATAGTTTTCACTCTTTTGCATTTTAACCCTTATGCCGGGCTCGCTCAAAAATTTAATCAGCGCACCGTTTTTTGGTAAGCCGCGGTGTGCCCTGAATAAGGAGAGGCCACCATCTTTTGGATCGTCATTGCCGTCGGCAATTTTCTTTTTGGCGTCAATTAAAAACTGGTTCACGGCTTTGCGCTGTGCATCCAGCAATTTTTCAATGCGGGGCTTCAGGTCAAAAAATTGTTGTGTATTATCGCTGTGGCCAACCGGTCCGCTAATAATAAGTGGTGTACGGGCATCATCAATCAATACACTATCCACCTCATCCACCATCGCAAAATGATGTTTGCGCTGCACCATTTCATCGGGGCTGTGTACCATGTTATCCCGCAGGTAATCAAAACCAAATTCGTTGTTGGTGCCGTAGGTGATATCAGCATTGTAGGCAGATCGTCTTGCATCGCCATTCGGTTCGTGTTTATCAATACAATCTACTGTGAGGCCAAGCCATTCAAACAGCGGGCCGTTCCATTCGCTATCCCTTCTTGCCAGGTAATCATTTACGGTTACAATGTGTACGCCTTCGCCACTCAATGCGTTCAGGTAAGCAGGCAATGTACTTACCAGCGTTTTACCTTCACCGGTAGCCATCTCCGCAATCTTACCGCTGTGTAATACCATACCACCAATTAACTGTACATCGTAGTGTACCATGTTCCAGGTAACTTCTCCACCGGCTGCTGTCCAGCTATTGCTGAAGATGGCTTTATCGCCTTCAATG
>JAYUBR010000597.1:0-1564 GCA_043740775.1 Ferruginibacter sp.
TACTGGAAGTAAAAACCGTGAATGCCAATTCAACAATTAAGATTGGATCAACCTATGCGCCGGGTGGTTATTTTGTGCAGCTTACACAAGGCAAACAACATCAGCAAGTGAAACTGATAAAAACCATGAAAAAGTAGGACGGGGGTTAATAAACTTCGTGTGAGTATGTCTTCGTGATTTAAATCAATTATTTTTTAACCCCGGTTAGCATTCGTTTGCTTCCGGGGTTATTTTTAGTGCCTTTTTAAAGTGGTGGAATTATGAAAAGCTAATTGTATAATCTGATGGTATAAACAATTACATGACTTTCATTTTCAACCGGCAATAATTTAAAAAGCTTCATTCAAGGAACCATTGAGTCCAATTGCGTATTGCCTAACGGCCGGATATTGCCGGTTTGGAAATTTGATGCTGTGTCCGCCCGGTGATGCTGCTGGTTAAGGAAACGAAATTTCCTCTTAACCACAAAAGCTAATTAATATCGGTCAGGCCGGTCAATAGTGTAAGCGGGTAGGGGATTAGTAATGATGGGCAACAGGCCGGAGGCCTGCGCCTATAGGTTTAGTAGTAATGGGGGCACAGTAAGGTTTTAATAATGCTAAACCAACGTTGGGTGTTTGCGCTTCTATGATACAGTCCAATCTTCCAATTTAATTCCAATGATTCTTTTGAAATGATTTGTGTTATTGGTAACCATTGTTAGTTTATGGGTTACTGATGTAACGGCAATTAGCAAATCGAAATCGTCAATGGGTGTGCCAGCTTTCTGCAATCTTGCTTTTTCTTTTGCATACAAGTCTAACGAATGGAAAATAGGCAATATTTGTACGCCAGTCAGGAAGTTGTCTAAAGTTTTTTTATTTTTTAACGGCTTTTCACTTTTAGCAATGCCAAATTTGAGTTCACCCAAAGTAATTTCAGAAATAAAGTAATTTTCTGCAGACACTTTATCAAATTTTGCTTCAAGGTCAAACTTGCCTTTCATGTAAAATATAGCAATGTTTGTGTCAATTAAATACTTTTTCAAAACGATTCAATTTGTCTTGTGGATAACCTGCTTTTTCGGATTTCGTCAATGATTTCCTCTGCCGTTTTTTTTGAGACAAACGCTCCAAAGGCTTTCTTAAATGATGATTTTTTGTTGGAAAGGTCAGTTTTAACCGATTCTGTCAGTTTAGAAATGAGGTCAAGCTTGTTGGTTGGACTTAGATTATCCAAAAGCCCGAGGTAACCCTCAACAATGGTAGTATTGATTTCTTCTGTTTTCATGATATCAAATATACTTAAAAAATAATGATTAGTACGATATTAACGGGGTTTGTCAAATGACAAAGACAATACTTTGGAGGCTTTGCTAAATGGGGTTGTAAAATAAATGGCTGAAAATAGCTGCTCTCAGTACGCAATTAGCCAGGCGTGTTGACACTTTGCGACAAACCTATTAGATTAAATATAACAATACATTTCAGTTAAAAATATTGCAACGTAGCGTATATGCGCATATTTGTTTCGAAGGACGTGCAATGTCGGGGTTTCGCTGATGCGACGTTTATAAAACTAAGAT
>JAYUBR010000598.1:0-1563 GCA_043740775.1 Ferruginibacter sp.
TGGCTGGTATGATGAGTTTTAAAAGAGTAGTGTACAATGATTATTTACCAGACTGGAAAGACACGGCAGTTACGATTAGTAAAGCATTACAAATTAAAATAGACGGTTTTGTTACAGGCGATATTGATGCAATAACAAAATACGCGTCTGTAGAAAATTTTTTGTTCGATATCATTGCATCAAGAAATGTGATTGAGCATATTTACAGTCTGGATTTTTTTTATGAAGAGGTGCACCGCCATAATCCGGCAGCAGTAATTTTCTCAACAACTTCAGCCAATTTTCACAATCCGGCTATGCGCCTGAAACATTATTTGCTGCACAAAAAAATAGAGAAGGAACAATACCGGCCGCTGCGGATTAAAGAGCTTCAAAAAATGTGGCCGGATATTGCTGACAGGCAACTACACCAACTGGCAGGTTTAACCAGGGGAAAAGCAAAAAAAGACTTTACGGATGCAGTAGAAGCCTATAAAAATAACAACCAGGTTACCACGGTAAAATTTTTACGAAGCAATACCTGCATTTGTACTTTCGGCTATTGGTGTGAACATTTACTGGCAAAGAGCGAATACAATAGCATAATCCGCAAAGCTGGCTATTGCATGAATTTTACTGCCGGTTACTGGGATACACATTATCAATCAGGTGTTATGAATCTGCTTGCAAAATGTTTAAATAAGCTTATCATATTAACCGGAAAACAAGGCATTTTATTTTCGCCTTTTGTAAATATCATTGCATACCCTAAAACAGTAAATAGCCGTTAAGCCGTTTTAATTAGTTTTTGCCGTTTAGCCGTTTCAATATTTTCAGCTAAACGTCTTAACGCCTCAACGGCCATATTAAAAAATGTATTAACCGCAGCCAATAATAAACACTAATATTTATACCAATTCATGGATGTATCCATCATCATAATAAATTATAAATCGGCCAAACTGATAATAGATTGCGTGGAAAGTATTTACCAGCAAACGCACCAGTATAGCTTTGAAATACTTATAGTGGATAATGATTCAAAGGATGATTGTAAAGAAAAAGTATTGGCTGCATTTCCTGCAACGCAGTGGCTTCAAACCGGCTACAATGCTGGATTTGCAAGGGCTAACAATGCCGGTATCCGCATCGCTAACGGGGAGTATATTTTAATATTGAATGCAGATACCATCATCACGGATGGTGCTATTGATAAAACAATTTCATCAATAAAGCAAGAGCCCGATGCCGTAGGTTGTGGTGTTCAATTGTTAAATACCGATGGTACAAACCAGATATCCGGGGCACATTTTGTAAAAGGTGGCTTAAACACTTTGTTACCGCTACCCTATATCGGCAAGCTCATACGTTACCTGGGCTATTGTTTTAAATCTACCATTCCAAGCGTTCAAACCATTCATGATAAAATTGAAGTGGACTGGGTGGTAGGTGCCTATATTTTAGTGAAGAAAGAAGTACTGCAAAAAGCCGGATTGATGGACGAAGATTTTTTTATGTACGCGGAGGAAATTGAGTGGTGCAGCCGCCTACGCAAACAGGGAAAGTTATACCTTTTTGCTGAGC
>JAYUBR010000599.1:0-1560 GCA_043740775.1 Ferruginibacter sp.
CAGGGAATCTTCTACACCCAACTTAGCACAGGAAGGCCTGGTTAGCAGTTTTGGGATGAGTGAGATACAGGCTAAAGCTGTACTGGAACTGCGTTTACAACGCTTAACCGGCATGGAGATAGACAAAATAAGAGAAGAACATGCAGAAATTATGAAACTGATTGGTTGCCTGGAAGAAATTCTTGCCAATGAAGGTTTGCGCTACCAGATTATTAAAGATGAACTGACAGAAGTTAAAACCAAATTTGGAGATGCCCGTAAATCTGAAATTACTTATGCAGATGATGAAATAGGTATGCTGGATTTGATTGAGGATGAAGATGTGGTAGTTACTATTTCTCATTTGGGTTATATAAAAAGAACATCTTCGGATGAATACCGTTCTCAACGCAGGGGTGGCCGTGGCGCAAAGGGCAGCAGCACCAGGCTGGAAGATTATATTGTACACCTGTTTGTAGCTTCTACTCATCATACCTTATTATTTTTTACAGAAAAAGGAAGATGTTTCTGGCTGCCGGTTTATAAAATACCAGAGGGTGATAAAACGAGTAAGGGCCGGGCTTTACAGAACATGATACAAATACCTCCTGATGATACCGTTCGTGCAATTATAGATGTTAAGAATTTTGATGACAAGGATTATGTGGACAGTCACTACATTGTTTTGTGTACCAAAAAAGGCATTATCAAAAAAACAGATCTGGAAGATTTTAGCCGTCCTCGTCAGAATGGAATTAATGCCATTAATATTTTAGAAGGTGACCAATTGCTGGAAGCAAAACTAACCGATGGCAATTGCGAAATTATGATGGCCGTTAAAAGTGGCCGGGCAATTCGTTTTCCTGAAGAGAAAGTTCGTTCTACAGGTCGTGGTGGAATTGGTGTTTACGGAATAGAAGTAGCCGATGAAAAAGATGCCGTGGTAGGAATGGTTTGTGTAAACAGGGAAGATAAAACCAGGACAATATTAGTGGTGAGTGAAAAAGGATATGGCAAACGGACTTACCTGGATGATCCCGAAACGGGCGAAGCCAATTACCGGGTTACCAACCGCGGTGGCAAAGGTGTTAAGACAATCAGTGTAACGGAAAAAACCGGCTCATTGGTAGGATTATTGGATGTTTCTGAAAAAGAAGATTTGATGATTACCTGTGTAAGCGGTGTAACCATCCGTATGAGTGTGGCCAGCGTAAGTGAACAGGGAAGAGCAACACAAGGTGTAAAACTGATACGCGTAGATGAAGGAGATGAAATAGCCGCCATAACAAAACTGGATGAAAAAGAAGAAGAAACTGAAGTGGCCGATAATGGTTTAAATGGAGTTGTTGAACCTTTGGATGAAATTAAAAATTCTACTACTGAAGAAAAATTGGATGAGACTGATTCAGTTGATCCAATTGAGGGATAATAAGTTATAATTTTTATTGAAAATTAAATAAAAGGATGCAATTTTATGTTGTATCCTTTTTATTTTTGCTTATATAGTACAGTGAATTCAGTATTAATTCTAATTATAAAAATTTGAATAAGGACTGGTTCTGAATTAACCAGGAGTTTTAT
>JAYUBR010000600.1:0-1559 GCA_043740775.1 Ferruginibacter sp.
GCGGCCAATAACAATTTGAAAAGTTCAACTGAAGAAGATCCGGATGTGTGGTTTGCTAAAATAAAAGGCAAACACCGCATTGTATTTGATGCCACACACCCTAAGGAAATATTTCCTTTTGCATGGCCCAGGGTTTTTTTATTGACCAATGAAAGCACCGGATCTAAAGCTAACGACTGTGGCGTGGTAGTGATACTTCGGCATGATGCGATTCCGTATGCATTTGAAGATAAGTTATGGGCTAAATATAAATTTGGTGAAATGTTTAAGGCCGATGATCCTGCAACAAAGGCACCTGCTGTGCGCAACCCCTTTTACAAACCAGCAAAAGGTGCTTATAAGATTCCGGGTTTTGGAGAAGTGGCCATTGGCATAGATGAATTGCAGGCCAGTGGTGTAATGTTCTGTGTATGCGATGCTGCTATGACGGTGTACAGTGCTGTTACTGCAGACAAGATGGGATTGAAAGCAGAAGATGTTAAAAAGGAATGGCTGCAGGGATTGCTGCCCGGAATACAACCTGTTCCGTCTGGCATATGGGCCATTGGGCGTGCGCATGAACATGGCTGCGCTTATTGTGCGGTGGCCTGATAAAAAAATAAAAAATTAATGTTGAAAAGTCGCAGTAGTTTATTGCGGCTTTTTTTCAATAACGCTTTGCAATCAATATTTGTCAGGTATACTCAATGCGCCACCTTAATGTAACCCCAGCCTTCATGCTGCTTACTGATGATTTCGTAAATGCCATCTGGCACTACCTGTATGCCGGGCAACGGGTCTTTCTCTGTAACGTTGTTCCGTTTCATGGTAAAGGCACAAACCTTAAATGTTACGTTTTTGTTCGCTGTTAAATCCTGTATGGCCGCAGCCTGGCTGGATTGTACCCTGGTGACCATGTTGAGTGCGTGGCCATAAATTACCACTTCCAGCTTTGCAGCCGGGTTTTCTTTGGTTATAAGTGCTGCTTCACCAATCACGGCCTGCTGGCTGATGGAATCCCTGGTACTCATATCAAAAACAACTTTGTAATCGGGCTGCTGCGCCAAAAGAAAATGGGACGCCATTAAGAGGAGCAGACTCAAATTTATCTTTTTCATGTCCTGTTATTTTAGACTATGAAAATTACAAATAGTTTTGGTGAAATGCAACTGTAGCATACTTAAAACACCCGGAAGAATAGCAGGTATTTAAATATTTCCCTAAATTAAAAGACATAATGATGAGGTTTCCTTTTGTTATATCATGCGCCAAATATTTCTTTAATCCCGGTAATATCTTTCAAAAAAAATGTTTCGCGGATGTGATGGTTCTTTCGCTACAGACCTGTTATTAATTTAAAAAAAGCGTGCCGTTCTTTACATAATAGTGATACACTGTGAATTTTGTAAAATTGGAATATTAACTTTCTTACTACTCCGGAAATAAGCCGGTTAGTTTTTGTACAGCCAATCATTTATTAGAGAAATACATTCAGCAAGCAGGCGCTACAATCAAAAGTAATTGATTTTTTAAAAGAACTATATTTGAAATGAATTAAGAAATTAGTTGAAAAAATGACA
>JAYUBR010000601.1:0-1558 GCA_043740775.1 Ferruginibacter sp.
TCTTCTTTAGTACGAAGTTTGGTGATCACTAAATTCACAGGTGTTTGCCTGCCGGCTTTTAAAATTTTTATTACTTTAAAAATACTGGCACCGTTTTCAATTACATACTTGCCGGCTTTTACATTCTCATCGTACTTTAACTTGTGGGCAAGTAATTTAAAAGTGCCGGGATTTTTTAGAATTTTTTGTTTGGCTAACTGGCTGATAACTTCATTAAAATTGCTGCCGGTTTTAATGTAAAAGCTTTTCTTATTTTCAGTAAAATCAGTGTTGCTGCCAAATATCCGCCATGCAATGAAGGCTACCAAAGCAACAAGTGTAATAAAAATAAAGAAGGAAGTTTTTTTGCGGGAAGCCATAATAGTAATCCTGTTTTCAATGGAAACTCAAAGTAAAATAAAACCCCCGTCATAAGCAGACGGAGGTTAAGATATTTTTTTAAATATTTTATTTAGATTTTGGTGAATCTGTAACTGGTGGAGTCATAGGCACTGTGTTGGTCTGGTTGGTTGAAGGCACAGTGGCAGGTGCATTTTTAATTAACTCATCATTTTTTGATGAAGTACCGGTTGCTGAAGGGATAAACGCAGAAGATGTTACACAAAGAATAGCAACAATAGCAGCAAACACCCAGGTGCCTTTTTCCAATACATCGGTGGTTTGTTTAACACCCATCAATTGGTTGCTAAAGCCACCTAAACTACCGGATAATCCACCACCTTTTGGATTTTGAACCAATACGATTAACCCTAAAATAACAGAAGACAGGATGATTAAAATTCCAAATACAATTAACATAGTAGTATGCTTTAATTAAAGTTATTTTTTGAATTGATTTTTACCTAACTGACTTATCTTTCAATATTGTCAATTTTGGCTGCAAAGTAAGCGCTTTTAGAAGGATTGAGCAAACTTAATTTTTGATACACTTCAATGGCTTTTGTTATTTTACCTTGCTGCACCAATACATCTGCCATTGCCTCGGTTAATATATCCCCTTTGGTGTTGGATTTTTCCGCCATTTGTTGTATCTCAATGTCTGACTGCCCGGACTGTAGGGGTAACTGATCCGGATGTATTTTCTTCATAATTTTAAGCCAGTCTGTAAAGCTTTTCAATTGTTTACCAAGCTTATCTACCGGCACTCCGTTTTCATTTAATTTAATGCCCAGGCTGGCAAAATAATCTGAAGTGTACAGGGGCTGATAAGAAATTGCATCATCCTTTGTAGTAGCTGCTGCATCAAAATTTAATTTTATATTCAATGGCTGAATATTTTTTCCATTATCTTCTTCTTCCTCATTATCGTAGTCGTCTTCCTCATCTGCTGTTTCGTTTATTGCTATTCCTGGTGTAAAAACAGATGATGATTGTTCCTGAACAACTATTGGGTCTATCTCGTTTTTACTATCCGCACTTTCTGTTTGATGAAGTGGTTCCGCAATTATAATTTCATCAGGAGCGATTTTACTTGCGTCCGCTGATGGTTGTAATATTTCCAGTTCTTCTCTTTCCCCATCAAAATTATTTTCGTTCTTTTCTATAATTTCTTCTGTCT
>JAYUBR010000602.1:0-5362 GCA_043740775.1 Ferruginibacter sp.
CAATAATTGTTGATATACAGTTTGAGGAACCTAAATCATTTATATTGGATAATTGTACGTTTGAAACAGGGAAAGCTACATTGCAACCGGAAGCCTATAAGGTAGTGGATGAACTGGTGGAATACCTGAAAAGAAAAGATGATGAAAAAATTGAACTAGGCGGACATACCGATAATGTTGGAAAGCCAGAAGCCAATATGATTTTATCAACCAGCAGAGCAAATACTGTAAGGGCCTATCTTTTAATGAAAGGCATTGCACCTGATAGGGTAACCGCCAAAGGATATGGCATGACGGTGCCCATTGCCGAAAATACTACTGCTGAAGGCAGGGCAATAAATCGTCGTACAGAGGTGAAAATAATTGAGTAAGTTTTATTTATACCGAATGATTTTAAGGAACAGCATGGCAACTGTTCCTTTTTATTTAAAATTGGTTTTAATGCGGCTTTCATAATTTCACAAATACTTTACCATACACATTTTACTGCCTGCCTGTTTTAGGTTAGTTTTGCAGCCAACCGAAAATGAAAAAGTTAGACAAGTATATACTAAAAAATTTTTTAACCACTTTTGTTTTTTGCCTCGTACTATTTACTGTAATAGTGGTGGTGATTGATACCAGCGAAAAAACAGACGACTTTCATAAATCGGGGTTGCCTTTATGGACCATCATCAGGGACTATCATTTTGGTTTTATTCCCCGTATTGATGCCATGTTGTTTCCCCTGTTTGTTTTTATTGCAGTAATATTTTTTACCGCAAAATTGGCCGACCGCTCAGAAGTAATTGCAATACTTAGCAGCGGTGTAAGCTTCAGGCGTTTTTTAGTTCCTTACTGGATTGGAAGTTTTTTACTGGCCATTATATTATGGCTGGGCTACCAGTTTGTTTTACCCCGGGCCAATACGGTATGGGGCGTTTTTCAGGCAAAATATGTGGACGTTAATTTTGGAGGAAATGAAAATAAATCTTTTATGCAGAATTTTTATTTTCGCATGGATTCCAATACCTATGCAGGTTTACGCAGCTATGATACTACCAGTAAAACCGGATCTAATTTTTTTATACAGGAGTTTAAAAAAAATGAAATGGTTTACAACCTGAGATGTGAAAATATTTCGTGGGATACAGCTTCAAGAAAATGGAAGCTCACCAATGTACAGCAGCGTACATTTAGTGGCGATAAAGAAAATTTAAGGCACAATGACGCATTGCTGGTTGGATATAATTTTAAACCCCTTGACCTGCGCCGCGATGAATATTTAAAAGATCGCCTGCCCACCCCGGAACTGGACCATATGATAAAAATGGAAAAGATAAGAGGTTCTGAAGACATCAATTCGTTGCTGGTAGAGCGTTATAACCGGGATGCCATTCCGGTATCGGTAATTATTTTAACTGTTATTGGTGTAACACTTTCTTCCAGAAAGGTTAGGGGGGGCAGTGGATTTCACTTAGCCGTTGGTGTTATACTGAGTGTACTGTATATTTTATTTGGCCGCTTTTCGCTGGTGTTTGCAACCAAGGGAAACTTCACTCCATTTCTTGCTGCCTGGATACCCAATATTGCATTTGGCTTTATAGCCTGGTTCCTTTATCGCAGGGCAGCCCGATAAATTTTCCTTTACTTTTAATTTCGTCTAAGCTAAAATTATTCGTTGGAAATTAAACAGCGATTCCTACAGATAAGCAATGTTATTTTTTATTTTCAGGTTTCAAAAATCCGCTATCCGTAAACCATTCTGCCATGCGTTGTGGCCAGTTATTAATTGATCTTAATGTAGAACGTTTGCCCATATTAAAAGCATGATTGCCCTGGCCAAACAAATGCATTTCTACTTTTGCACGGGCTTTTCTGTACAGGGAAGTTATTTTAAGGATGGGCTCCGAGCAACATTCATCATCATTGGCTGCGGCCATAAAAAGTGGGGGCGTATTGTTAGTCAATGTATCTGCAGGAACTGCCAATGGGCCAGGATAGATCAGCACCAAAAAATCAGGAGTACATCTTTTGCTGTCAACCGCATCTTTTTTTACCAGTTGTTCCCTGGGGTTATTAAAAGCAACCCAGGCTGCCAGTTCGCCACCGGCAGAAAAGCCCATGATGCCAATCCTGTTGCTATCAACATTATAAGTGGAAGCCTGTTGCCTTGCCATCCGCATGGCACGACGGCCATCCTGCAAAGCGTTGTCTACTGTGTAAGGAGAATTTTCTTCCCTGAACAAACGGTATTTTAAAACAAATACGGTAACACCAATGCTGTTAAAATACTCAGCAGCATCCTTACCTTCTGCATTATATACCAGTAAACGATGGCCACCACCGGGGCAGATTACTACGGCTGAACCAGTGGCTTTTTCTTTTGGTGCAGTGTAAACAGTTAATGAAGGGTTGTTGATATTTTTTACCCAATAGTCTTTTGCTTCTTCCGGTATATCTTTTTTATTTTCGAAGCCAGGTGCACCACCGGCCCATAAATAAATTACAGGATTGGTGTTTTGTTGTGCGGTCAATATTTTAGTTATAAAACAAAATATAAAAAACAGCAGTAGTAATTTTTTCATTTAAAATTTTTTTATATTGATGTATACATGCAACACGTTGGATTTTGAATGAACACCCGCCATCTTTTTATCCATCTATCCCTTTACAATTTTATTATAACTTGTGGCAATTCCTTTTATTAAGGAAGAACTGAAACCCTGGTGTTCCATTTCGTTTAAACCTGCAATGGTACAGCCTTTGGGCGTAGTTACCTTGTCAATTTCCTGCTCAGGATGGGTGCCTTTTTGCAGCAATAATTCTGCAGCGCCTTTTACCGTTTGTGCTGCAATTAAATTGGCGGTAACAGCATCAAAACCAATTTCTATACCCCCTTGAATGTTGGCACGTATGTAACGCATGGCAAATGCAGTTCCACAGGCGCCCAATACCGTAGCGGCATCCATTAATTTTTCATCAATCATAGCCACTTTACCAAGGTTGGTAAAAAGATCTTTTACGTACATTGTTTGTGCATCTGTAGCATTGCATACACTGATACAGGTAATGCTTTCCTGTATGGCGATGGCAGTATTGGGCATGGCCCTGAAAACGGGAAGCTTCTTTTTAATAATGCTTTCGATATCACTGGTAAGTACGCCGGTTACTACCGAAACCAGTATATGTTTGGCCGTTAATTCTTTTTTGAACCCATTTACCACATCACTTACCTGAAATGGTTTGATGGCCAGAATTACGAGCTCGCTGTTACGCACAGCAGCAGCATTGTCACTGGTAACTGTTACACCTGTATCACCGAGTTCCTTTAAAGTAGCAATATTTCTTTTGGTGATGGTAATGTCGGCAGGTTTACAGAATTTACTTTTTATTAAACCCTCAGCAATGGCTGTTCCTAAATTTCCTCCGCCGATGATGGCAATTTTTTTGCTCATAGTACTATTTTATAAAGCGGTTAAAGCTTGTTCACTTTCATGCCCGGCTAACAGGTTGCCGATGGCATTATTATATTTATGTTTCCAGTCTGTAATACTTCCCCAATCTTCTCCATCAATTGTTATTTTCCCATGGGTTACTTCACCTAACTTTTCAAATACTATGGAAGATGAATTCAATAAGTTTTCAATCGCAACAACCTTGTCTTTACCAACAGAAACCACCACACGGCTTTGAGCCTCTCCAAAAAGATATCCATCTTTACGGATGTTGTTTTTAGTGTTAATGCTATAGTCAAGATCATTGTTAAACCCGCATTCAGTAAGGGTTACAAATAAACCACCTTCACTAACATCGTGTGCAGAAACAATTAATTTTTCTTTTATCAGTTGTTGAATTACCTGTTGTAAAACAAACTCTTCATCCAGCTCAAAATGTGGCGCCGGACTAAATTCTACTCCGTGAATTTTATGCAGATATTCCGAAGAATTAATATCATCCCTGCTAACACCTATCAAATAAATAGCATCGCCAGGTTGTTTAAAATCCATCGTCATTTTATCATTCACACTATCCAATATTCCCACCATACCAATAGTAGGAGTAGGGTACACAGGCCCTTCGGGCGACTGGTTATAAAAACTTACATTGCCACCGGTTACAGGAGTATTAAATTTTATACAGGCTGCTCCCATGCCTTTAATGGCATGTACAAACTGGTAATATACTTCCGGATTGTAAGGGTTACCAAAATTGAGGCAGTTGGTTACGCCCAATGGCTGGCCACCACTGCACACAATATTCCTGGCAGCTTCTGCAACGGCAATCATGGCACCTTTGTAAGGATCAGCAAAAGTGTACCTGCTGTTACAATCTGTTGTTAATGCCAGTGCTTTATTGGTAGGTTTTGCAACAACAATGGCGGCATCACTCGGGGCATTGGTACTTGCCGTGCCTGCGCCTACCATGCTGTCGTATTGTGTGTAAATCCAGCGTTTGCTTGCAATGTTTGGAATTTGAATCAGTTGCTCTGCTATCGCTTTTAAATCAGCCGGAACAGTAATTGAACTGCTATCAAAAGCTTTTATTTTTTGCATGTATCCTGGTTCCTTGTATTCTCTTTCGTATTGTGGTGCACCGCCTCCCAATACTAATTCATGCGCAGGCAATTCGGCTTCCAGTGTTCCATCCATATAAAATTTCAGCAAGCCATCATCCGTTACTTCACCAATTTCACTACAGGGAAGATCCCATTTTTCAAATACTTCCAGTACCGCGGCTTCTTTACCTTTTTGCACTACCATTAGCATGCGCTCCTGGCTTTCGCTTAAAAGTAATTCCCAGGTTTTCATATTTTGCTGGCGCATGGGAACCTTGTCTAAATCTATCCGCATACCAGAATTTCCTTTGGCACTCATTTCTGCCGTGGAGCAAATAATGCCGGCGGCACCCATATCCTGCATACCTACAATTGCCCCTGTTTTAATTACTTCAAGGCAGGCTTCCAGTAATTTTTTTTCCTGGAAGGGATCGCCTACCTGAACGGCTGGTAAATCTTCGGCACTGTCGGCAGTAATATTGGCCGAAGCAAAAGACGCTCCGCCGATACCGTCCTTACCGGTAGCACTTCCTACAAAAAAAACGGGATTGCCGTTTCCTTCCGCGGTAGCAGAAATAGTAGTGCCATTTTTTAATATGCCAACGCTCATGGCATTCACCAATGGGTTGGTATGATAGCAGTCTTCAAAATATATTTCGCCCCCAACTGTCGGCACGCCAAAGCAGTTGCCATAATGGCCAATGCCATGCACCACGCCTGCTAATAAGTGTTGTGTTTTTGCTTCGGCTAAATTTCCAAACCTAAGTGAATTTAAAGAGGCGATTGGCCGGGCACCCATGGTAAAAATATCTCGGTGTATACCGC
>JAYUBR010000603.1:0-1557 GCA_043740775.1 Ferruginibacter sp.
TTACACTGTATAACAATCTTCAGCATTTTGATAAAGCAAAGGCATTGCTGGCAGCAAGAAAATTTCATCCCTGGGAAGGTGGTGAAGGAAAAGTGGTAGCACAATATTTACTTTGCCACATTGAACTATCCAAACAATCTATCCTTAATAATCAATACCACCATGCGTTGGAATTACTGGCCGCAATGGAGCATTACCCCGAAAATTTGGGAGAAGGCAAATTGTATGGCGCACCCGAAAATGACCGGCATTATTTATTGGGTTGTGTATATCAGGGAATGGGGTTAGCAGAAAAAGCAACCGCCTCATTTAAGGAAGCAACAGGAGGCATCAGCGAACCGGTGCAGGCAATATATTACAACGACCCGCAGCCCGATAAAATAATTTATCAGGCATTGGCCTGGCTAAAATTGGGAGAAGCAAATAAAGCAAAAAAGATATTTGAAAGCTTTATCTGCTTTGGTGAAAAACATATAAATGAAAAGGTAAGCATTGATTATTTCGCTGTGTCGTTACCTGATATGCAGGTGTTTGATATGGACCTTAACCTTAGAAATATCATTCACTGCAAATACCTGCTTGGTTTGGGCTGGCTTGGTTTGGGCGATTATAAACTTGCTAAACAATATTTGGATGAGGTGCTGCACTTGGATGGAAACCACCAGGGCGCTATTATTTATTTGCAGATGTTTTCTTCTTTCAAAAAAATAAACAGCGAACATTTAATTAAATCCTGAAATCTATAACAATTAATAAAATAAATAGGATGCTCAATGTTGACCAGGATACTTTATCGTTAAACAGTAAGTTGTACGGCATGTTAAAGGGTAAAGAAGTATTTAAGTTTACTTTACAAAATGAAAATATAAGCGTGGATATTACCAACCTGGGTTGCTGTATTACGGCCATTTACACTCCAGGCATAGATGGAGTAAAGAAAAATATTGTAGCGGGTTTTGAAGACTTGAAAGACTATGAAAATAACAGGGATTATTTTGGTTGTGTGCTGGGAAGGTATGCCAACCGTATTGCGGGTGGAAGGTTTTTTTTAAATGGGAAAGAAATCGTTCTATCTGTTAATGATGGTGCAAATCATTTGCATGGTGGCGTTGATGGGTTCAATAAAAAAATATGGGATATTAATTCCT
Source organism: Ferruginibacter sp. (assembly GCA_043740775.1). Classification (GTDB taxonomy): domain Bacteria; phylum Bacteroidota; class Bacteroidia; order Chitinophagales; family Chitinophagaceae; genus Ferruginibacter. The sequence continues at coordinate 1,149 of JAYUBR010000603.1, forward strand.
TTATCCGTGATAAGGATAGGGTGGGTGTAGTGTTTGAATATTTAAGCAGGGATGGTGAAGAAGGTTACCCCGGTAATCTTCATGTAAAAGTGAAGTACATCCTCAACAATAAAAACCAGTTTTGCATAGAGTATCATGCGGAAACAGACAGAGCAACACCCGTCAGTCTATCTAACCATTCTTATTTTAATCTTACAGGTTTTGAAACACCAGTAATCACCGGCCATATCCTGCACATTAATGCAGTGGGTTACACAGAAAAGAACGAACAGAATTTGCCAACCGGTAATATTGTACCTGTCTCCAATACGCCGCTGGATTTTTTAACACCCAAAAAAATAGGGGAGCACATTGCCCGGTTTCCGCTTGATAAAGGGTTTGATCATAATTTTATTTTGAAACATAATTT
>JAYUBR010000604.1:0-5355 GCA_043740775.1 Ferruginibacter sp.
CCCCGTCAATCAACTGTTTGACAAAAATTATCTACAATCTTTCAAAGAACTAAATCCTAATCAATTGAATCTCTTTTGATTACAATGGGATGCTAGTGGGTCAGTGATATTGTTTATAATTTCAGGACTACTTGCTTAAGTACTAAGAGTAACCCCATTGCAAAAAAAATTACAGACACACCTTATATGGTTGATTATTTATTTACAGCAACGTGTAGTCGCAGTATGAAAATCACGTGTTGCTGCTATCTTTTATATCCAGCCAGCCACCCGAAAAGCCGGCTGTTTTTAAGCCGCTGATGATATAAGAACATTGTTTCATGAGGTTCCAGATCATTTCCGTGTGGTAATTTTCAATCATTATTACGATCGGCCCCTGGTTCAATCCAAATCTCCACGGCGAAATCCAACCGTGTTGATTGCTTGTTTTTTCGGGAAAAGTTGGATTGAAGCTGGCATCAAAACCGTATAACTTATTTGGCTTTAAATTAAGCTTTTCAATGGCATGCCGTATGGTATCCAACACTATTTCGGGTGCAAAGGGAAGTGAAGCTACAACTGCCCATGGCGATACCGTGCCATCATCAGGACCATACGGTGCACCCCTGGCGATATAATCGTAAAACTTTCTTTTTCTGCCATTCAATTTTAATACAGCTATTCCTGGGCCATCGCTGGCGGTAAGACCCCAGCAGTATTTTCCATAGTGTTGAAATTGATGAGTATTTGCAATCGCATATTCCTGATGAACATGCGTCGCAATCTTGCTGTTTTGAAAATAATCAAGCCCGGATTTATTATTGAAAGCATCATGTATGCAACGGAAGTCGATCCACATGTGAGAAAACTGGTGAATGAACAATGGCCCTGCATAAAGATATTCCATTGCGTATGCTTTTGTCAACTTAAATGTATCTGTCCATTTTGTATAGCCAATCTGTTTTATGGGGAAAGTTGGCGAGCCCAGGGCCAACACATACATAATATGCGCTTCACTATAATCATTTTCCCAACGGTAAGGTAAAAACCCACTTTCGGGTTTCCACCCATGCGTTATCGTTATGCCTTTATTCAGAGCCCATTGCCAGTCGATCCTGCGGTAAAGTTTATCAGCAAGATACCTTAACTCTATTTCTTCTGCATCATCTTTTTTAAAATAAACTGCTGCAGATAATGCGCCGGTAATAAAAAGGGCAGTATCAATGGTAGAGAGCTCACAGTTCCATTCCCTTTCGCCGGTATTCATTTTTAGAAAATGATAATAAAATCCTCTATACCCGGTAGCATTCGTTTCCCTTCCCTGCTGGCTGTTATAAAAGAATCTCAAGATTTTCAGTACTCTTGCCACCGCATCTTTTCGGGTTAAAAACTTGTTTTCTACGCCCACAATATAGGCTGTTAGTGCCATCCCCGTAACCGCAATGCTTGAAGGAAAGCCAGGTTGTGTTTTATCCGCAATCAAACCCGTGTCAGGATCTGCTTCATGCAGAAAAAAGTCAAAGGTTTCCCTTTGCAATTTTTCCAACATCTCTTTGTCCGTACCCTGTGCCTCTATAACAGGAAGGTCTTTGTGGTTTTTTATACTCATTCCGTTACTAAAGTTACAAGTGCTGTTCCTTCCGGCGTCATTTCAATTTCTAATAAAACAGTATTATTTTCAAAAATAAATAGCAAAGTTCTTTTATAAATATAGATTCAATCTCCAATGTTTTTATTTGTTCAGGAGTAATGCTATCCGGGCTTCCCATTTTTATCCATTTTACTTTTGCGTTTGCATAGTTATCGTCAATCCTTTCATGTAATTTTTTTTTAATGGCGGATATATTATTTATCTGGATTTTTATTGTTTCTGTTTTTACTGCTTGCCGGGGGAATATGGCATTGATAATTAGGACATGAAAGCTTTTTTATTCTTAGTGATCCAAACATCAATTGTTGGATGGCTGCCTTCCACCTCAACCATTTCTACTCTTGGCCGATACATAATTCATAAATTTGATTCATGAACCGTTCATCCTGGTAAGAATGTTTTATTAAAATAACGTGATGAAGTTATGAATCAGCTGAAAATTAAACTTTGTACCTGGCACTACTAATTCTTGTGCATAGTTGCATTTTTACACCAGTATATGGGTACGGAGACCAAATAAAAAAGGCTTTCTTTTCAGGCAGCCATTATACTATCTTTTTCAGTTCTTTCATTTAAAATCTAAAACCAGCACTCAAAGCGATCACTTGATTTTTGTAACTTGGTATTGTGCTGCTTCCAGCGCCATTGTTCTTTTGGAAATCCAGGCTGTAACGTAAATCAAATACTATAGGACCCGCTGCTGCTTCTAATCCTATTACACCTCCCAATAAATTTTTTCCAAAGTTGTTATTATAATTTTTCACCATAGTTTCATGTGAGGCATTCGCACCCCGTTCTTGATAACAGCAACCAGTCATTCCAAATAGAACCTTCCTTTATGGATTGACATGCTACGAATGAGCGTGCAGCAGGCTTGGCAGCAGGTTTGCTTTATTGTATCATTTTTTTCGCCGAATCAGAAATCAGCATTGTTTAAAATATCTTATTTTGGAATCAAGATTTTTGCGTGCGGCTTAAGCCAACATAATTATATTCGTTGTCACAAGTTTATTTTTGGAGTTTGAAGTAGAAAAAATTTATGGGCTCTCTATATTTTGGCATGATTTATTCGATACCCATAAAAAAATTTTGTATGAATAATTTATTTAAATCGCTTATAGCAGGATACGGAGCTAAAAAACTTGGTGGAGGCTGTTTTAGTACAATATTAATCTTTGTCCTGATCTATTGGGCAATGGGTACTTGTAATAGAAATACACAACCGGCACCTCGACGTGCTGAAATTAATACACATTCCAGTCAAGCTCCCCAAATTGCGAAAACGAGAGAATAATTCGGCTTATTGGTTGACCCTACCAAGCTCATGTTAGTCTTGAACCAAACCAATTCGATATTCAATCCTCTCTGGCAGTGTTCACCTCGTTTCTTTTTAATAGCAACGCATATTGATGCCTGATTGCCCCTATATCTAGGACTATTAGGCAAGTCATGCATGGAGATGCCAATGGAATCTTTGTAAAGGTTTGTATTTTATTGACTGATAAAATAAATGACCTGTGAATGCCTACAAAATTATTTTTAGGTAACCCATGTTCAATATAAAATATTGATTTGTTAGTAACAATATTTTTTGTTGACGTTTCGACCATAATATTATCTTTTAGGCTTTCAGTAAATAAAATTTCATTGAGTTGAATCTTTAAATTTCTATGATTACAGCAATGTACCACTGCGGATGATTTGTTTTTTCTTTGTGCTGTACTTTCAAAGTAACCTTCATTCTGTCCAATCCTGTAATTTTTATACCTCCTAAGATTTCAAAATACAACTCACAGTTATCATAAATTAATAGTTCGTTGTTCCTTGTATCCAGTTTGCTTTGTTGTGCTGTAGGGATTATCCCCGGCTTTTCTTTTTCAAATTGAAAAAGAAAAATTGGTATTGGCTTCTGTTCTTTCATAAATCAGGCATTCCAATACTCCTGCATCATCATGTGTGCATAGCACACTGTTTATGTCTTCACCTGCAGGAAGCTGTACGCAGGTAATGCGTACATGAGGCAACAAACTTTTTAAGGTGCTTTAATGCTTTACCGTGGCTGCTTCTCCTGCTTCGTCTGCATTGAGCATTAAAATAATTTCTTCCAGTTGTGGTAATTCAATAATTGCTTTTTGGTGTTCATCGGTTAAACCATTTGTTCCATAGAGTGATAAGATTTCATAATTGCTTTTGATGGCTTCCTGTTGCAGTAAACTTGCCGCATCAATTATACTTTCTGTAAGGATAAGTTTTGTTGTGGTTAGTTTTGGATAGCCTGGATAAAGTCCGCTTCTGTTGGATAAATAAAAATGCCTGTTGTCTTCATTGTTGGTAATGCTCCTGCCATAGAGTGAGATAATTTTATTGTCGATATTTTTTAAAGGAAAGATGATACAATCTTTTGCCCATACGCTGTAACCTTTGGCTGGCAATGGTTTCAGCAATCCAACCTTTACCATGCTTTCCACTAAGTAATGATGTTTGCTTTCCAAATAGTTTTACCGGGGGCTTTTTTATGGGGAGTTTCGGCTATTGTTCTTAATGTTGTGTTCAGTTTTTACGATATGCTGCTTCAAATGTTTCAAGGGTGTTGTCAATGTATTTTCGAGGAGCTCCGGATACAAGTCTCATAAGATAGTATAGATAGTAATGTAGTTTTTCTCTTTTTTCTTCTGTTGTAGAGTTTTTGTAGACTCCTAAAAAATAAAATCAATCAATATTTCTGTGGATAATTTTTCCAGTTTTTATAGGGGTTTTTACTTCAAAGAATAATTTTGCTGCTGGCAATTTTGGATCAAAAGTGTGTAAATAGGAGTCAATTGAATTATGAGCTACTATCCCATAATAATTAACTTCATCCTGTAAGAGATAAGCGTCAATCAGAGGTTGTCCAAAATAAATTTGTTGTTTCTTGTTAACACTAATTGTGCCTAAAGCAATAGCCCCCTTCATAGGGATAACATTTAGCATGGAATAATGTAAAATATAAGCCGCAGAAGCGGCAATCATATATAGTGATTCTTCACTGTTTCTTTTGAAAATAAAATAATTGAATCAGAAAAACTTGCTGTATATAATTCTTTGTCTTTATATTCTGGTGCTTCAACCTTTTTAAAAGCTTCATAGACATAGAATTTGCTGCCTGATAACTTAGCCAGCATATCATAAATCTCTTTATGAGATTTTCGAGCAACAAAGTCTTTGAATCCCATAATGTCAAGGAAAACAATAAATCTCTCATCTGTTATATTCCAATCGTTCTTATTTATTTCTTCATTCATTTACTAAAAATATAAAATTATCTATATTAATCGTAGGCTTTCTAAAATTACAGCTTGCTCAAATATATTCGAAAGTCTCGTGCGTTAAAAAATTAAACACGTCGCTGTTTCACATTTCCCATCTGGCGCTGGAGCCCTCTCCACTGCCACTTGTTCTAATCTTCAATCCGGCAACTTTTTATATGAAAAATTAGTAAACTGCCAACAATGGAATCCCAAACACCAAACCCACGCCTCATTGTAGCGCCTGTTAGCATTGAGCTTGCCTAATACTTTCCTGCCTGCTGAGGTCATTGAGTAATACATTAGCAGTAACCGGCGACTGGACTGCTGTATTGTAATAGGCCACAGGGCAAACGCATTAAAACTTTCGAGTTATCCCCACTGGTGGATTATTATATGATTGTTTATTGACTACTAAGTTGGTTTTTGCACAAAAAAGCC
>JAYUBR010000605.1:0-1555 GCA_043740775.1 Ferruginibacter sp.
TACACCCAGTGTAGAGAAAGCAAACATCAACTGGCTAATCTCCAGCATTACACGGGTAAGGCCATACTGGTCTGTGCTAAACCAGCTTTTGTGCGTAAAGAAATAAGTGTTGATAGCGCCAATTAAAAAACCTGCATAGATCCAGATAGTAGCCGTTAAACTTTTTTTTCTTATTGTGGACATGTAGTTCTATATGGATGGGAACAATTTATCAACTATTTTTGCGAAATTATTGATATTCAGTTTAAAAATTATTTAATTCATGAAGGTAGTAATATTTGCAGGCGGTTTGGGTACACGCATTTCGGAAGAAACAGATACACGGCCAAAACCCATGGTAGAGATTGGCGGTAAACCCATTTTGTGGCATATCATGAAAATTTACAGCAGCTATGGCTTTAACGAATTTATTCTGTGCCTTGGGTATAAAGGGTATGTAATAAAAGAATATTTCATGAATTATTTTTTGCATAATGCAGATCTTACGGTTGATTTAGAAACTAACGATGTGCAGTTTCATAACAGCAACAGCGAAAAATTTAAAATAACCCTTGTAGAAACAGGCCTTGAAACCAAAACAGCAGGCAGGTTGAAAGCTGTACAAAAATATATTGGCAACGAAGATTTTATGCTCACTTATGGCGATGGTGTTTGTGATATTAACCTTACTGATTTGCTGGCATTTCACAAAGCACATAACAAAATCGCTACTGTTACTGCAATACAATTGGATGCACGTTTTGGCGGTATGGAGCTTAGTAAAGATGGTAATGTAGATTCCTTCCAGGAAAAAGTAAAAGACGAAACTAAGTGGATAAATGGCGGATTTTTTGTTTTAAAACCATCCGTGTTTAATTATCTTAATGCTGGTATGGAAAATATGATGTGGGAGAATGAGCCCTTGGAAAAACTCACCAGGGATAACCAACTGCAGGCATACCAGCATAAGGGATTTTGGAAATGCATGGATGCTTTAAGAGATAAAATTGAATTGGAAAATCTCTGGCAAACAGGCCAGGCTAAATGGAAAAAGTGGTAGATAGAAAACAATTAGCATCTTTTTACGATGCAAAAAAAGTGTTTGTTACCGGCCATACCGGGTTTAAAGGTAGCTGGCTTATTACCTGGTTGCAGCAGTTGGGCGCAACTGTAAAAGGGTATGCTCTTACCCCGGAGTATAAGGAATGCTTATATAACTATTTACCAGCTACCTTTTGCGAAAGTATTATTGCAGATATCCGGGATAAAGAAAAACTAAAAGCAGCCATATTATCTTTTCAGCCAGATTATATTTTTCATCTGGCAGCCCAGCCCCTGGTAAGAAGAAGTTACCTGATACCTGCCGAAACTTTTGAAGTAAATGCCATTGGTACCGCTAATTTACTGGAAGCAGTAACCAGTATGGAAAAAAAATGTACGATTGTAATTATTACTACGGATAAAGTGTACGAAAATAAGGAGCAGGATATTTTGTATAAAGAAACTGATGCATTGGGAGGATATGATCCCTATAGCGCCAGTAAAGCCTGTACAGAAATTGTAGTAAATTCTTTTA
>JAYUBR010000606.1:0-1552 GCA_043740775.1 Ferruginibacter sp.
CGCTCCGATGGAGCGAAAATAATTATTTGATTTATTTTTCTACAAAGTGGTGGCTCCGATGGAGCCTGAACCGCAACCCTGTAGTGGATAACGGGATGAAAGATGGAGGCTACGATGGAGCGGAAATACGCTACTGATATTCTTCAACAAAGTGGTGGCTCTGATGGAGCCTGAACCGCAACCCTGTAGTTGATAACGAGATGAAAGATTGTAACTTTTGCAACAGCTTTTTTAAAGCACACAATAAAATTTTTGGCTTTTAAATCTCCGCAATTTATAATAATTTTAAAGTATGAAAACAGGGTTGCTTTTTTTGCTGTTTGCCAGTTGCTTCTTTATTGTAAAGGGGCAGCAGGATAATGGTTTTGCAGGTGCTTATATTCCTTCTTCCCAAACTTATTCTACTGCGGCTATTGCTGGTTATATACAATCCAACTTTACAACAGACCGTGATAAACTTAAGACGATTTATATTTGGGTTACTGCCAATATCCGTTATGATAAAGACAGTATGTACAACATCAACTGGGGCGTGGATGAACATACCAAAGCAGCTTCTACTTTACGAAGGAGGAAAGGGGTTTGTGAAAATTTTGCGACTGTTTTTACCGACATTGTTTCCAAATGTGGTATACCCGCTTTTACTATCACCGGGTATACTAATGAATCAGGTTTTATAAAAAGAACAGGCCATAGCTGGAGCGCCGTACAACTGAATAACGAATGGCTGCTGTGCGATCCCACCTGGGATGCAGGTTCGGGCAATCGTATCAATTGGTTTTTAATATCTCCGGCTCAATTTGTAGAAACGCACATGCCCTTTGATCCGCTCTGGCAATTGCTCCCGCAACCCTTATCACAAAATGAATTTAACCGGGGGAATTATTATAAAAAAAAAGATGCACCTTTTTGGAATGTTGCAGACTCAGTTGATAATTTTCTGCAGATGGACAGCCTGCAACAACTGGAGGCTTCCTCCTTGCGCATACTACAAGCTGGTGTAGAAAATGATATGGTCAAATACTGGCGACATTATATCGATATGAAAATTGCCATTGTGTATGGCGACCAGGATATGAATTTATACAATGGTGCAGTAGCTGATCTCAATAAAGCTACGGCCATTTTTAATGCTTTTGTGCAATACCGCAACAACCGTTTTTTTCCAGGCAAACCTGATGCAGAAATCAATGCCATGCTGCATCCTATAAACGGGTTGCTTGCTGATGCCCGAAAGAAAATAAAGCATATGGGTGAAATGGTAGAAAATTTTCAATACGATACAGGAGGTTTAAAAGAACGCCTCGATCACCTCGGTGGAAAGACTGCGGAACAACAATCTTTTTTACAACTGTATGTGGCAAGCGCTGTTGCCAACAGGGATAGATTGTTTTATAAATAGTGCAACTTTTTTCACACAAAGTATATAACGAAAACAAAGCAGGCAAAGGGTTATAATAGACCTCTTGCATTAATCGAAAACACTATTTAATTCATAGTTGTATATACCGGCAATGAGGTTTACTCTCAATCCAAAACGTTTCCTCCTATT
>JAYUBR010000607.1:0-1552 GCA_043740775.1 Ferruginibacter sp.
TATATAACAAATACAATGCGGCGGCAATACAGTGCTTGCACTCAAAATTGATATCATAAGCCGCACATTCGCACTCTTCCATTATTCCTTCCTCTTCGGGGTTAAGCAATACCTGATATGTTTGATGGTATGTTTGGCTGGGTACTTCCAGTACATAATCTTCGCCATTTTTTTCAACCAATTCAATTTCAGCATGGCGGTTGAAAAATAAATCAGTTCCTTTTTTTAATGTTTTTTTATCGTGTTTTTTTATAAATTCTGTAAGTTGTAGTGCTATTTCCATTATAAAATTATAGACAGCAAATCTATGTCATTTCAAGCTTTTTACAGAACTTGGATGGTTAAAAGGCCTGTTAGTTCAGGCTGATCCATCGGAATTAGGCTACTAAAAATTTATCCCTTTTATCACCACTCCGTTGATGTACCAGTAACCAAGATCCTCGTCCTTTTCAAAGCTCACTTGCCAGGTTCCTGGTAACTGAATGGCTTCACTACCAGTTGTTGCAGCTATCTCATAAATGCCATCAACTGTACTTTTATTTTCATCAACAATGCAGGCTGTATCCTTTAGTATTGTTATTTCAATGCTTTCATACGCTGCTTTAAACTGATTGACAATTGCTTTTAATTCTTCCTCCGTAATTGGGTAATGATTGTTCAGACGCAGGTTCTCTTTCCTGAAGTGATGTGTCCATTCCATCGGATCTTGCTGTAGTATATTCCGGATACATTCGTTAGTGGCAGCTTCGGCATTTTCATAATAAGGATCAGGGTGAAATTCATCGTAGGTAAAACAACTCATCATGCCGGGAACATCCATATCCTCCATTTCATGGTCAAACAATTCTTCAATAGTAAACCTGTATAATTCTTTTGTAGAAATATTTGGGCTGCATACGTTAAGGATTATATTATACCGCCGCAGGTAGTCACACAGTTCATCCCATGCTTCATCAAAGGCATTGTCAGCAATTTCGGTTACTGGTTTAAAATGAGCGGGCCTTCCTATTTTGTCGAACAGTTTAATGTACGTGGGGTTGGCGGATTGCATTTCAAATGCCATAATATTTTGAAGAAACTGATTTTCAATTTCAGCCGGAAGGTCGGCACCTGCTGTTCCTTTGCCGAATACAGCTCCCTGTTCCAGCATCATTTTCATTTTTAAAAATTCGTTTTCTGCTTTCAGGTTTTCTTCATTGCTGAGATGTTCATATTCCTGCTCCATAAAATAATTTTTAAGAAAAGTACAAAACTATTTTTCCCGATTGTAGTTCTTTAGCAAAATAATTTTTTTAGGTGATAAATGAAATAGAAAATTCTCCTGCTTTAATTAATTTTACAGTGAATAAATTAATTGTCATGCACGAATTATCAAAAGCCGAAAAGAAAGTTGCCAGGGCTGCTATTGACAAAGGACTTAACGCTGAATTTAAGGAGGGCCTTGAAAATTTCGAAGCGATTATAACCGCCTGGAGGAAAGGTAAATTTACCAGCAATAAAGAAGCTTATCACAAACTGTTTAAAGCGGTGGAAGATAAAGACAGCGCCATCA
>JAYUBR010000608.1:0-5335 GCA_043740775.1 Ferruginibacter sp.
GGTTTTATCCAATTGCCTTTGAAATTCTTCGGGAATTTTGTATTCAGCAGTCTTTTTTAATTTCACTTTCAAACCGGCATTTTCCACTTCGATGGCTTCATAAATACAGGCTTTCAGAATGGCTTTCGTCTTAATTATTTCCCCAACATTGGTGAACCGGACCTGGCGTGCCGCCTGCACATTCTCCGTTTGTTGAATCATAATACAATGGGCATCTTTTAACAAGGCACCTTTAAAAAACAACAACGCACAATATTCTTTAAACACATGTATTAAAACGATGTTACTTTTCTGCCTGCCCGCAGTGGCGGGAAACGTGTAACAAGGAACACCCCACTTTAATTCTTCAGTCAGCCCACAGTCAAGGGCGATCATTCTCAATTGCTCCAGTTCTTCCTGCCACTTTCCTGCCTTGCCGGCAGGCAGGTTGGTTTTACTAAAATAAAAATCAACGGCGGGGTTCATGCTGTTTATTTATTGATTAACTGAAATGATTTTTTGCGCCTTTGCTGGGGTTGTAAATTTAAAACTATTTTCTATAACAATGGTGAATAAGGGGTGGGGCATGAGGGATGTTTTCCTGTGCCCGGCAGTTACTTATGTTGGAGCAGTGTATTATTTTAATTCCGGATAGTTTTGATGCCCAAAGATTAGTAACAAACAGACACAGGGCTGGAGCCCTACGCCTGATGGGAAGATATTTAATGTTGCAGGTACCGAAGTAGTTTCTAAAAGTATTACAATGAAAAGAGGATTGAATTACATTACGTTTGATAAATTATCAGCAGTACCATCAGGAAATTACAGCATTGAATTTACCACATCAACCGGTAAATTAACTAAGCAAATCATCAAACAAAAATAATTTCAGCTGCCCTTTAAAATACGCACTGCCGCATAAAAAAGCAGCAGTTTTTTATGTTTAAACCCAATTTGGGTGTAAAAATTAGTTCCCTAAATTTAATCTTTTCTTGAAAACGACAATTTGGGATACACCCTATTTTAGGGTAACAGGTTTTTTAACCCGGCTATCATTTTATAAATGCTTCCTGCGGCCCTTTTAACATAAACAAATCTTTTATTGTGCAATTGTATACCTGGAGAAATCTATGTTATTACACGACATTTCTCCAGAAATGTATTTTACATAATGGCTTAAATCCTGGCTGTATCTACCTGCTGCGCAATCGTATTCTATATTCATGATTTTCTTTCTGCCAGGCCCGTCTTCAGTGGGCCGTTGCCCCAATATGTTTTTTCTTCGCTCATTTTCTAAATGGTATTCTTTTTTGATAAGGCTGATTAACGAAATTGCTTTGCCCCTGATATCCTGCATAATTTCCAACTGCCTCATCCTGTTAGATTTTACAATGGTAGTTTACATAGTCAAATCATTGATATGTTTTTTATCATTAGAAATTAAATCCGGATTATAACTGAGCCTGGTTATTTTAAGGCCATTGTCAGATTTTACCATTTCATCAAATACAAATCCTGAAAATACTTTACCCAGGGTTTTCCGGTACTCTGCTATTTCCATATCTTCCAGGTAAAGAATTTGTGCCAGACCCCTTATCCGGCCTATGTATGCTGAATGCTGTCAATCACCATTTTATTTTCAATTAACCGCAACCCTCCCGCATAATTGAGTTGTTGGGTAGTTCCGTCATTGGACCTCCATAGGTTTAGAAGGCCTAATTGTTTGCCGTGGAAATACTTGCCTGCGCTGCTGTTTTTATAATCCGCTGCTTTAAACAATACTATAAAGGTATCGGCCCTTGCAATGCTGATGTCAATTTGTTTGGTGGTTTTGTTGATGTCGCTTACATCCTTGTCCAGGTCTCTTACCAAAGAAAACATGTATTCCTTTTCATGCTTCTTTTCCACGTAAAGTTCCCTGATGTTCTCGGCGAGGAACCCCATTGAAACAGCAAGAAATATTATCACGAATTCCAAAAAATATTCTTTAAAATTTTTTTTCTACATTGGGATGATGATGAACTTCCATTTCTTTTATGTTAGATGTTTGGTGTGTAATGGCTGGGTTTGTTCAGTTTCGGCAATGGGGTCAGCAGGTGAAGCTACCTGTCCGCCAGGCAGGATGGTTTCATTTGCCGGTTCTTTATTTGCCAATTGCTCATCCGGTGGTATACTTTTTTCTTCGCTCATTTTCTTCAAATGTTTTTTATTTATTCGCACCCATGCCGCCAATAATCAGCCAGCCTTTCTCTGTCTTCTTCCAGGTGTGAGTGATTTTGCTATTAATCTTTTCTATTACTTCATTCTTATCATTCGTCCAGGTATAGTTTACATCGTATAGTACAATCACAATGTCACCAAATACATTCTCTACCTTTCTTACCAACTCAGTTTTAAAATGACGGTGCTGGTCTTTGTACAAATTATCAATCCAGTCGTTGATATGATCTTTGGCAGTAATGATATTGTTGCCGGGATAACCAATAAATTTTTCATCCCATAAAGTGAGGTAGGATTTCAGGTCATTTGCAGCTATATATTTCCAGTAGTTTTCCTCCAGTTGCCATACTTCATTTTTGATTTGGTCCACAGATGGTGCTGCGGCGTAACCGTTGTTTATTTCAAGCCAGTAACCATCCGGATCCTGAAAATATACCTGCTTTACACCATCGGCTCTTTTGGTTATTGAATGGATTGCGCCAGGCCAGTCTGAATAAGCAATGTTCAATACATCCAGCCGCTTTACAAATGCATCAAAGTTTTGCGTGGAGAACGAAAGATGCAAGGCTTTATTAACTGTTACTTTTTCTTTTATAATAGAAATAAGATGAAGTTCTTTACCTTCTGTAAGCGACAACCATCGTATGCCTTCCAGTTTTGAACGGTTGGTAATTTCAGTAAGCTGAAATACTTTTTTATAAAATGCAATGGAAGAATCCACATCCTTTACGGACAATGCCATGTGATTAAAAGTGAAATAGAATGCGACGCTGTCCTGTGCTCTTAGCATAGTAAATGATACAAGAAGGATGATAAACAATGTAATTTTTTTCATTACTGTCAGTTTGCTTTTATGATGTAGAACTGTTTCTTTATTTGCTGTTGATTGAAATATTGTCTTGCTGATATTTTCTATTCTTTATCCAATGCGAATATCGTTTGCAATAACACATTTGCTCCATTTGCCATGTCCGTTGCTTTGGTAAATTCTTTTGGTGAATGACTGATGCCGCCAACACTTGGTACGAAGATCATTCCCACCGGAGCAATCAATGCCATGTCCTGCGAATCATGGCCAGCGCCGCTTTGCATGCTTTTATAAGTGAACCCCAAAGTTTTTGCTGACTGAATAATTTTGTCCTGAATCAATTTATTCGTTAATGCTGGTATGGCACCAAGTAATTGGTTTTTGAAAGTAATTTTAGTTCCAGAGGCTTTGGCAATACTGTCCGCTCTCTGTTCAATTTCACGAAAGAGTTGGAATATCTTCTCCTGGGAAAGATCTCTTATCTCTAACCCTAAAACCACTTTTCCGGGAATTACATTGTAAGCTCCGGGTTGTGCTGAAATCTTACCTACTGTTCCTACCTGCTTACCTTCATGGCTGGTAATAACTTCATTTACTGCGATGATTAATTTAGCAGCGGATAACAATGCATCCTGCCGCATATTCATAGGAGTAGTGCCTGCATGATTGGAAAAACCTTCAACAGTTACTTCCCAATCTTCAATACCCACAATACCCTCCACCACACCAATCTGAATATTTTCTTTTTCTAAAATTCCACCCTGCTCAATGTGCAATTCTATAAATGCTTCTATGTCGCCTTTTTTTCTGCTGATATTTTGAATGCTATCAGCATTGCCTCCGATAGCTTTTATTCCTTCCTTCACTGTTAACCCACTTTGACTAACGGTCTTTAATCGCTCCTGTTTAAACTTACCTGCCAATGCTTTGCTGCCCAACAGGCTTCCTTCTTCATCTGAGAATATTATCAGTTCAAGCGGATGGTTGGTTACAATTTTATTTTCGTTGAGTACTTCAATCATTTCTAAAGCACTAATTGAACCCACACATCCATCATAGTTGCCACCATCTGGCACCATATCAATGTGAGAACCAAATGCAATTGGTTTTAAGGAGGAATTTTTACCTTTTCTTTTGCCAATGATATTGCCCGCATAATCAATGGCCACCTCTAATCTGGCTTTTTTCAACAGGTCAATATACCATGCTCTTCCCTGCTGGTCACCCTTGGTATAGGCAACCCTGTATCCTTTGCCGGTTGAGTCTTTTCCAAATTTAGCCAGTTCAAAAATGCGGCTTTCTATGCGCTGCTGGTTTACTTTAATTGTAGCATTGTTAGATGCTGTTTGACCGGATGCGATACATGAACCCAGCACCAACATGGACAGGAAAGAATATTTCATTTTTAATTTTTTAACAATGATCGGACAATATGAAATTTTACAAATAACTCAGCCACCATTTTTCTTTGTGATTGCTTTTATAGCGGTCGTACCATTTGCACACCGGGTACAAAGCAACTACTACAGCCAGCCAAACAAGGTACACCACTGCCAGTCCAAATCCTTCATTGGGAATGATAAACAGGAAGGGCAGGTTTTGTGCAGACTGTATAGCATCCTGCATAGAATGACCCCTTGCAAAAAATACAATGGCAGCAAGCAAGTGCGCCAAATAAAAATGAATGATGTAATAAAAGAAAGCTGTGCGTCCATAGATACGCATGATACCTGTAAACCGGTTGCGTACATTTTCCAGCAGCGATAGCATTACCAGGGCCACGCCAATTGTAATGCTCATGTACATTAACGAAGGTGGGTACTTATTTACTTTGATGAAGGATAAAAAAGTATAGAAGGCCTTTTTTTGAATGGTCCATGGAACAGGATCGCCGTAAATATTAATGAACCTTACCACAACAAAAAGGAGTAAAATTCCGGTACCCAATACAAGTAATATCCTTTGCCGCTGCGGTGCCGTGTATGTGGGCGAAAACCAGGTGCCGGTGCAATAGCCCAACATCATCAGCCCCGTCCAGGGTACAAAAGGGTACAGTATGGCGATGAAGTGATTGGGTGCAAAAGGGTATACCGCAAACCTGGCGCTGTGAAAAAGATCCCACCAAAAACCGGGTTTGAAGCCTGGTACCGCTTCGGGTATATCCAGTAAATTATGGCCCAATACAATCACCACGCCGAGGGCTAAAATAAATTTAAAATGCGTTTTTACCAGCAGGGCCATAATCACCATGCTGATACCGATTGCCCAGATAACCTGTAGTACAACAAAATTATAAAATGGGTTAAAAGTAATGCCAAGTGTAACAAG
>JAYUBR010000609.1:0-1548 GCA_043740775.1 Ferruginibacter sp.
CCTGAAGGATGGAAAGATAAATTGCCGGTGTTTGAACCCTCTGATAAAAAAATGGCTACCCGCCAGGCATCCGGAAAAGTATTGAATGCCATTGCAGAAAGCCTTCCCAATTTGATTGGAGGCGCAGCCGACCTGGCACCTTCCACCGATACCATTCTTAACAATTACGAATCATTTACGCCTGAGAGTTATGGCGGAAGAAATTTTCATTTCGGTATCCGTGAACATGCCATGGGCTCCGTTTTAAACGGAATGGCTTTAACCAGGGGAATTATTCCATACGGTGCAACCTTCCTGATATTTTCGGAATATATGCGGCCACCCATACGGCTGGCAGCCATCATGAAAATACGTCCCATCATTGTGTATACTCATGACAGTATTGGGCTGGGGGAAGATGGCACAACGCATCAGCCCGTTGAACAATTAATTTCACTACGATCTATACCAAATATTACTTTGATACGTCCTGCCGATGCCAATGAAACCGCCCAGGCATGGCGCGTAGCATTGGAACATACCAGCGGACCGGTTGTGCTGGTTTTAACAAGGCAGGCTTTACCCATCATTGACCAGTCTAAATTTGGTAAGGCAACCGAACTTGAAAAAGGAGCCTACATTTTATCCGATTCTTTTATGGATCCACAGATTATTTTGATTGCTACCGGTTCTGAAGTAGATTTGATTTTGCAGGCACAGGCAAAGCTTACCGAAGCAGGTATTGCAAGCAGGGTCGTAAGCATGCCATCGTGGGAGTTGTTTGAAAAACAGGATGCCGGGTATAAAGAAAAAGTGTTTCCGGCGGCTATCAAAAAACGTTTGGCAGTAGAGGCCGGTTCTCCATTGGGATGGCATAAATATGTAACCGATGAAGGCGATATTATTGCTATGACTGGGTTTGGAGAATCAGCCCCGGCAGAAGATTTATATAAATTGTTTGGGTTTACTGTAGAAAATGTAGTATCAAAAGCAATGGCAGTATTAAGTAAGTGATGAGTTATAAATTATGAGTGTTGTGAGTGTAAGGTGAGAGTAAAGAATTCTTTTAATTTTTTTGTCCCAACTTATAAAGCATTGTGCAACTTCATTGGCGTCACACTCTTGTACTTTTAAAACTATATTGAACTTTTATTAAAGCGTATCAGGCAGTTTTTAATATTCAACTTGTAAATCATTCATTTTGAAATTTCGGTTTGCCGTTTTAATCTTGAATTAATAATACTTTTCAATTTAAAAAATCGTACAACGTAAATCATTCATAACTAATCATTCATAAGTCATAACTAAACAAAGTGAGAATAGCAATCGCAGCCGATCATGGCGGATACGAATTAAAACAAATCATTCATCCTTTTCTTTTATCATTAGGTTACGAGGTAAAAGATTTTGGCGCTTTTGAACTGGATAATGCAGATGACTATCCGGATTTTGTTGTTCCGATGGCAAGGGCTATTGCCGCAAAAGAATTGGATCGTGCCATTGCTATCTGCGGCAGCGGGGTAGGAGCATCGGTTGCCGCCAATAAAATTTCAGGAGTAAGAGCTGCGT
>JAYUBR010000610.1:0-1548 GCA_043740775.1 Ferruginibacter sp.
TGAAAAAAATTATATTACTGGCAGCCTTTATCAGCAGTGCAATTATGGCTATGGCACAAAAAGATTCATCCGCCAAGAATTTATCTAAATTTGAAACCATCCCTTTTTTTTCTATTTATACTCTACCCGATAGTACCATTTTTTCCAATAAAGATTTACACAAAAACAGACCCTTTGTTATAATGTTTTTTAGCCCGGATTGTGAGCATTGCCAAAAAGAAACCAAAGAACTACTGGCTTACAAAACTGAATTAAAAGATGTCCCGATATTAATGGCTTCGCCCGGCAGTTATGCAATGGTGAAACAATTTTACCAGGACTATGGTTTATCTGCAATGCCCAATATTAAAATGGGCCAGGATGTAAACTTTGTATTGGGAAGCATTTTTCAGTTGAGAACTTTCCCTTCCATTTTTGTGTACGATCAGCAAGGCAAACTAAGCAAAGCCTTTGTAGGTAATATCGGTGTGCCCGCCATTTTAGATGCCATGAAATAATTTGCAAAACCATTATTGACCAATTGTGTAATCAGCTACCTTTGCAGCGCAAATTATTTTTCTATTAAAAAAATTATATAGTATGAAAGTTACCGTTATTGGAGCAGGCGCTGTAGGTGCAACCTGCGCAGATAATATTGCCCGTTTGGCATTGTGTGAAGCACTGGTTTTGCTTGACATTAAAGAAGGTATTGCCGAAGGCAAGGCCATCGACATGATGCAAACTTCTACCCTGCTTGGCTTTGATACCAAAATTATAGGTAGCACCAATGATTATACTAAAACTGCCAACAGCGATATCGCCGTAATTACATCTGGCCTGCCACGCAAGCCCGGCATGACAAGAGAAGAACTGATTGGTATTAACGCTGGCATAGTAAAAGGTGTTGCTGAAAATATTTTAAAATATTCACCCAATGCAATCATCATCATCATCAGTAACCCGATGGATACGATGACTTACCTGGCTTTGAAAGCTACCGGCTTGCCCAAAAACAGGATCATAGGTATGGGCGGAACATTGGATAGTGCCCGTTTTAAATATTATTTATCTACTGCCATGGGTTGCTCACCCAACGATTTACAGGGTTTTGTGGCAGGCGGACATGGCGATACAACCATGATACCATTAACTAGGCTTGCTACTTACCAGGGCACACCGGTAAGTAATTATTTAGATGAAGCTACCTTGAAAAAAGTAGCTGCTGATACGATGGTTGGCGGCGCTACATTAACCGGCTTACTGGGTACTTCTGCCTGGTATGCACCCGGTGCTGCCTGCGCCGCAATGGTAAAATCAATTGTAAGAGATGAGAAGAAAATATTTACCTGCTGCGTTAGCCTTGATGGGGAATACGGACAAAAAGATATTTGCATAGGCGTACCCGTTACACTTGGTAAAACAGGTTGGGAAAAAATTGTTGATTACAAACTGAATGAAGAAGAAACCGCAGCATTTAATAAAAGCGCAGATGCGGTAAGAAGTATGAACAGTGTGTTGAGCACACTTTGATGGAAACTTTGATGACAATGATTTGGACTGACTTTTACG
>JAYUBR010000611.1:0-5327 GCA_043740775.1 Ferruginibacter sp.
ACCACTCAGGCACCGCTTGTACAATTGAACCGTATTTTCCAAGCCAAGGTAAAGTGCGTCGCATATCAATGCATGGCCGATAGATACTTCCAGCAGGCCGGGAATATGTTGTGCAAAATATTGCAGGTTCAGCAAGTCGAGATCGTGTCCGGCATTGATGCCCAAACCAAGTTCATTTGCTTTTTCAGCAGCGGCAATATAAGGCGCAATGGCAGCTTCTTTTTTACCTGTTGCAAATTCCTTTGCATAGGCCTCTGTGTACAATTCAACCCGGTCTGTACCAGTGGCGGCTGCGCCCTCAATCATTTCAATCACGGGGTCAACAAAAATAGAAGTGCGTATTCCTTCTTCCTGGAAAAGGCTTATCATTTTTATCAGGTAATCTTTGTGTTCAATGGTGTTCCAGCCATGGTTGCTGGTAATTTGCCCCAATGCATCCGGTACCAGCGTTACCTGTGCCGGTTGGTTAGCCAATACCAGTTGTACAAATTTATCTTCCGTGCAATTGCCTTCAATATTTAATTCGGTGCTGATTACTCTTTTTAGTTCGAACACGTCGGCATAACGGATATGCCTTTCATCTGGCCTTGGATGTACTGTTATGCCTGTTGCACCAAAGCGCTCAATGTCTAAAGCTGTTTTAACCAGGTCGGGGTTATTACCGCCACGGCTGTTGCGCAGGGTGGCAATCTTATTGATATTTACAGAAAGAGTTGTCATAAAAATAAGTTTTAAATGTCGCTGTAAAGTTACAGTTGTTTACAGGCTTTTAAAAGGGAAAAGTGATTTTGAAAGAGCTATCTGGAAGCCCATATAAAACAAAAACCATCTTTTTTAGAAGATGGTTTTTGTTTATTCAGTCGTTATAAATTGTATTATTTTTTTGGTTCCAGTAATTTAAAAAACTGGTCAAGCTGAGGTAAAATAACAATTCTTGTTCTGCGGTTGGCTGCTTTTCCTTCAGCAGTGGCATTGTCTGTAACAGGTTTGTATTCACTGCGGCCAGCGGCAGTCATGTTAGCAGGATTAAGACCATACTGATTTTGTAAAATACGCACTACAGCAGTGGCTCTCTTCACACTCAGGTCCCAGTTATCTGCCAGCATTTCATTTCCTTTGTAAGCAACATTGTCGGTATGTCCTTCAACCATAAATTCAATATCCGGTTGATTTTTCAATACAGTGGCTACTTTACCCAATACCACACCAGCTTTATCACTCACATTAAAACTGCCGCTTTTGAATAATAATTTATCGCTGATGTCAATGTACACAACACCCTTATCTACCTTAATATTGATGTCTTTATCATCCATATTTCCGATGGCGCCTTTTAAATTGGTTACCAGCGCAAGGTTCAGGCTATCTTTACGGGCAATGGCTGATTGAAGATCCTGGATGTATGCATCTTTTGCACCAATATTATCCAGCGATTTTTTAATACTTTCGGCCTGAGAGCCACTGATTACCGATAAGTTTTCCAATTGTTTTAAAGCAGTACTGTTATTTTCTTTCAGAAAATCCATTTGCTTTTTAAGGCCTGCTATTTCAGCTTCCAGCAAGGCTTTACTTTGGGCACCTGATGCGGTAAGGGTTGTACAGTTTTTAAGTTCATCCTGAAGTTTGGCATATTCAGTTTGCAATGCAGCATTTTTATCCTGTTCGGTTTTCAATACTTTTTTACTTACACAAGAGCTAAATAATATGGCACATGCCGTACCTAAAATAATACCGTAGTTACATTTCATATTTATAAGAGTTTAAATTATCAGCGAAGGTATCTGATTAGTTTTTAAAAGAAAAGAAACTATGTGTAAAAATTGCAGATGGTTGTTCACAAAAGAGTATAAATCATACTATATTTTCAATTGTCACCTTTTTTTGAATCAATAACATGGCTTAATATTTTAATAAAAAATTTTTATTATTGAAAAATAAAAATTGCATCAGCCCGCTGCCACTGGTTTATAGCTTAATTTAAACCGAAAGGAATAAAACAGCATACAGGGTTATTTACTTTTTTTGCCGGTAATATAGCCATTGAAAGAAATAGACTGCCTGCTGTTACTGTTAACAAATAAATAAGCGGTTCCATTATTATAAATGGTTAACGCCAGTTGTTGTACACCTTGCCCGTCTTTTGGTTTTATATTTATTTCCCAGCCACCTTTTTTTCTTTCAGAAATTTTATATTCAAAATCAACAGACGTAAATTTTATTCCACCATCGTTGCTGCCGATGGGAGCTGCATAGGCACGTCCAAAATAAGGAAGGTCGCTTAAAACAGTATCTTTTGAAACCGTCACGGTATAATCACTGGTTAAAAACCGCTGACGGCCACTGAAAGGAGTTACCGATTGTGCATAAAAAATATACTGCTGACTGCCTAACAGATTTTTAATTTCCACTTCTTTTGCAGGCACTTTTTTTTGTGCAATTACAATGTTTGTATTGCCGGTAAATACTGCCATAAAAAGAAGAAATGGCAATATTTCTTTAAAAGTTTTCATGACGCTTTTTTTATTTAAAATTACAATTTGCTTTTTAAAGAAAACGTTAATGCGGGGAGTTAAAAAAGTTGCCGTTGTTTTTCAATTAACCATCACCCTTATTTAATTATTCATTTACCAGTATCTTTAAGAGATAGTAAAATGATAGTAACATTAATTTAAAAAAAGATACACACATGATCATTTGTAAAAAAATAAATAAACAATTAACTTTTTCTATACTGATTGGGCTATTGTTTTGGTGTTTGAATTTTCATAGCATAGCGCAGGCAAAAAGTAAAACACCCGCTTTTAAAATAATTGCTTTTTTTACAGCAAGAGTAGAACAGGCGCACACAAGTTTTGTTGATGAAGCCAACAGTTGGTTTCCTGCAACCGCAAAAAAATATAATTTTAAATACGATACAACCAGCAACTGGAATAATTTGAATACGGAATTTCTTGCCCAATATCAGGTAGTAATTTTTTTAGATACCCGCCCGGATGATGCCACGCAAAGAGCAGCCTTTCAAAAATATATGGAGCAGGGTGGAGGCTGGATAGGTTTTCATTTTTCAGGTTTTGCTCTAACACCTTCCGATTTTCCGCAAAACTGGGATTGGTATCATAACCAGTTTTTAGGTTCCGGATCTTATGCCAGCAATACCTGGCGGCCAACCAGTGCTGTTTTACGTGTTGAAGATCCCAACCATCCGGCCACAAAAAATTTACCGCATACTTTTTCTGCCGCACCCAATGAATGGTATCGCTGGGAAAACGACCTGCGAACCAATCCGGATATCAGCATCCTGTTGTCCATCGACTCTACCAGTTTTCCACTGGGCACCGGGCCCAAACCTTCAGAGATTTGGCACAGTGGATATTACCCTGTGGTGTGGACAAATAAAAAATATAAAATGATATACTTCAACATGGGCCACAATGATATTGACTTCGAAAATAAAACCAACAAAACGCTGTCTTCTACTTTTAGCAGTGCTATGCAAAACAAACTGATTATTGATGGGCTTTTATGGTTGGGTAGTGCAAAGAGATAAAATGCATGTTGTTACTTTATAGCAATCATTTATGGAAATATTTTCTCTTTTGCATCTTGCTGCTATGTTCAGATTAATTTTTACAAATACTTTATTTTATTTTGTTCTGCTATCTTGCGGACAAAATTCCGTACCTGAACAAAAGAAGGGTATTCCCAAAACTCAAAAGACCAATAAGGATACAAGGCCAAATAAACAGATTGTAATTGACACAAGTGAAATTGTCATTATCCCCGTTGACAGAGCAAATTCCTGGTTATTCAAGGATGCTACTTCGATGGAGTTGACCGATCAAGACCTGCAAACAGTTGATAAACTTTTAATGGATTGCATACGAATTCATAACACCAGGCAAGACAGTACAAAACAATTTTCTGAATATATTGACTTAAAAAAATATAAAAGACAATATGTTGCATTTATAGATTCAAAAGGCGAAAAGAAAGTTTACGTGAATTGTTTCTGTTTTTCAGATTTTGGTTTTGATGATTGGAAAAAGACACTCGTTGAAGTTGAGGATGGGGGAAGCTGCTTTTTTAATGTTACTATCAATTTAACAAGGCTTAAATATGAACAATTAAACACAAACGGATATGGATACAAAACAACCTTAATAAAACGCTATAATTTCTCTATCAGTTTAACAAGCATATCAGCAATAACAGCACAGCCTTTATTAGACGGATGCAACCCGTCATACGTCATGTCAATGGCATCTGTTGGGTAGGGGTATTCATCCGTTTCAGGGTTAAAAGGAATATCAATAAAAGCGGGGTAAGGATAGTTGGTATAAATACCTGTTAAAGGATTTTTTAAACGTTTAAATTTTACCAGGTTTTCCAAAGTGATGCCGCTGTTGTTGTACAGGTCGGCCACTGCAAAATGTTCGTAAGCTGCAATTGCATTGATGGCTGCAGCAAACTGAGCCAGCGTTTGTCCGTTCTTTGCCTTGTAACTGCCCCAGGCATTGTTTTTCTTATCATTGATGTAAACAAAATCTACCCGTTGCATGGGCGTAATTAAAATAATGGTTGCAGCTTTATTTAAACCACGCAGCTTATTAATAATAATGCGGTAACTGCCAAACACAGTTTTGATCCCCGTGTTGTTTTGGTAATCGGCTAAAGTTCCAATGGGGTGGCCCTGCCACCAGTCGTTGGTGCCTAAAAAAACAGAATACACATCTGCTTTTGTTAACTCCAGCTTGTCAATATTGTCGGCAATGCTACCACTTGTCCAGCCATTAAAGCCCCTGTTGATGTATTGAAGGCCGGGTAATTTTTCTGCTACCCTGGTCATATATCCTTTGGTAACACGGTTGCCTGTTTCGTTAGTATGTTCATTTAAATAAGTAATGGAATCCCCAATGGCAACCCAGGTAATCGGTTTGCTGGTAAAGGAAACTATTGCCGCAAATGCGGCAGCAAGGCATACAAGTTTTATCATGGTTGTGTATAATTTTAATTTAAAGATAAAGTTGTTTTAAATAAATCCGGCTGGCAGTTCTGATTTTTAAAAGGAGTGCAGCGATTTCAATAATATAACACTTTGCACCCGTGGCCGGTGTCCACCGAACACAGTCTTTAGCATAGTCTTCCTAAAGCAGCTAATATAATTTGCCCAAATGAATTATCTTAGGATAAAAAAATGAGCTTCAAAGACTTTAAGTACAAAGGCCATCACAATTCGTACACAGAGCTTAATGAAATTTATTTTTGAACAATTACTATCAACAAATGGCAACACCTGTTGCGGTCAGATAATAATAAGTTGATTGTGA
>JAYUBR010000612.1:0-1546 GCA_043740775.1 Ferruginibacter sp.
AGCTTAACCCATGTTGCTGAATGATTGGCCATTCCTTTGGGGCTAACAGATCAATAGCAGTCAACCCCATTTTTTTTACTATCACACAAAGCTCATCCAGCGGCAAAAAGTTATAGGTCCAGTAACAAACCGAGTGATTAATATTTCCTTTTAATGATAAAAGCTTTTCAGCATCCTGGCTTGTGCCTGGCAGCTTTGGCATAATAACTATGCCTGTAGTACCCACCAGCATTGATTTTAGCAAAGTTCTTCTTTTCATTTTACACAGTTTTCGCTGTCTTTTTATCATTTTTAAAAAAGATTAAAAACAACAAGGCAATACCTGCTGCAAACAGGCAGGGAATAAGCCAAATAGTTTGCCAGTTATGTGCCGTTTCACTTATCTTATATTTATCTACAAACATGCCCGCCAGGTAAAATCCAATATACATGCCAACCCCATAAGTAGCCAAAGTAATAAGCCCCTGCGCCGATGAGCGTACATTTACACCTGCTTTCTGATCTGTATATATCTGCCCGGTTACAAAAAAGAAATCATAACATATACCATGAAAAATAATACCGGCATACAACATCCACAGGTTATTTCCGGTATCGCCGTAGGCAAATAAAACATAGCGCACGGCCCATGCCAGCATACCAATCAGCAACATTTGTTTTATACCAAAGCGTGCAAAAAATAAAGGCATCAAAAACAGGAAAACAGTTTCTGCAACCTGCCCCAAAGTCATCTTGCCTGCGGCGCCCTGCATACCGGCTTCGTTTAAAAATAAATTTGCCTGGCCGTAATAAAATGCCAGCGGTATGCATATCAATATAGAAGCAATAAAAAACACGAGATAGTTTTTGTCTTTTAAAATTTTAATGGCATCAAGGCCCATCACTTCCGTAACAGAAACTTTTTGCCCCGCTTTTGGCGGCGGTGTATCTGGCAGAAAAAAGCTGCCGAGGCCAAACAATAAAGAAACTACTGCGCCTATTTTAAATGTTATGGAAAGGGTTTCCGGTGCTTTCTCCCAGCCCATCCAGCCAATGATGAGGCCGGCAGCTATCCAGCCAATAGTACCCCACATGCGTATGCCGCCAAATTGTTTTTCGGCATTGGTTACCTGTTTTAGTGCTATGGCGTTTACAAGTGCCAGCGTGGGCATATATATGATCATATAAATAAGCAGTAAAGTATAAAAAGAGGCAAAATTACTTTGAGAAGAAATATAATACAACAGGCCAGCACCGGCAATATGCAGAATGCCTAAAATCTTTTGTGCGGCAAAAAACTTATCTGCTATCATCCCAATAATAAAAGGCGCTATAATGGCGCCC
The DNA here is from genome assembly GCA_043740775.1 of Ferruginibacter sp. Classification (GTDB taxonomy): domain Bacteria; phylum Bacteroidota; class Bacteroidia; order Chitinophagales; family Chitinophagaceae; genus Ferruginibacter. The sequence continues at coordinate 1,324 of JAYUBR010000612.1, forward strand.
AAGCATTGTGTACCATAAGCAGCTCCGGTTTGTGAGCCGCTTGCACCTATATTGCCTTTTATTAAAAATGTACCCATAGTTACAAACCATATCCCCCAGATAAAAAAATTTAAAAACATCATAAAAGAAAGTTGAAAACGAATCGTTGGCTTCATATATCAATTGTTTTGTGGCAGATGGGTAGCAACCCAAATTGTTTCAGTAAATATAATTTTAAAAAAGG
>JAYUBR010000613.1:0-1546 GCA_043740775.1 Ferruginibacter sp.
CTATAACTTTTGCTTTTCTTTTTTGATCAAGGAATTGATATTCTGTTGGTGGTGTGTAGGCTATTTTTTTTGATATCATGTTCCAGATAATTACAGCCAGCTTACGGGCTGTTGCACTTACAGCTGCGGTTCTTCCTCTTCGGTATGCAACTCTTTTAAAAAAGTCTGACAGATGGGTATCTTTTAAATTTCCGATTGCATTGGCTGCATTACGCAAAGCTATTTTTAAGCGGTTATTTCCTTTAGGTATTTTATTGCTTAAAACTTTTCCACCGCTTATTTTATTATTGGGTGCCAGCCGCAACCAACTTGAAAACTGTTTGGCTGTTTCAAATTTTTTAAATCCCTCCGGACCTACTTCACTCATGATGGTTAAAATAGTTGCATGACTGAGACCTTCAATTTTCATCAGATCTACACCTCCAAAATATTGGAAGGATGCCTGGTTGAGGTCAATACCTTTTAATGCATTTTTATTTATACGCTTGTGTGCCTTATCATCGGTACGAAGTTTTTTTTTACCGTATCGGTATTGATTTGTTCTTTTAAAAAAGAGTTGATCTGTTTGTCACAATCTGCTATCTTCTTTTGAAAGAAAAGATAACTGTCGTACTCTTGCTTTAATCCAAAAAGATAATCTTTTCTGTTATTGCCTTTGAGTGCTTTTGCAATCTCATCGTATGACTTTCTGCAATTACCATGTCGGTGTGCCGCCAATTTTTGTGGGTCCAGATTACCATCGCAAATATCTGCAATGATGGCAAGGCCTGTAAGTCCACATACATCTTTTACCACCACATCCAATCTGAAGTTTAAAAGCTTAAGATACTTCTGCATTTTATGAGTGGCTTCAACAGAGAGTTGTAGCCAGTTGGTTCTTTGACGGCAATATGTACGCAATGTTTCTGTACTGTCATCGGGTAAAAAACTTCCGCTTAACAATCCGATGCTGTGCAGCTTTTGTATCCATCTTGCATCTTTTACATCTGTCTTTTTTCCTTTGATATTTTTTGTAAACTTGCCATTGCAAAGCGTAACATCAAAACCATGTTTAGCAAGTTCTACGTAAAGATTTTGCCAATAGGTGCCGGTACTTTCCATGGCTACAGCATTAATGTTATGAATTTTTAGATGCTCGCAGATAGATGCTAAATCTTCTGCGTACACACCAAATTCTTTTACATCATCAGGGCCTTGCCCTACTGCTACAAAGTGGGAGCGGCTACCAATATCAATACCGGCACAATGGGTATTGATAACATCCATTTCTAATTTTCTCATACTCATTTTTTTAAAGTGAAAAAAAATGACTCTAAGAAAATGCAGTATAGATTATAAAATATTCTGAACGGGGTTGCTGGTAAACCAACACCACCACTGAATTCATCAACTGCCAAATTAAATTGACATTGCATTTCAACCAGAATGACGCCCGGGGTTGTAAACCTCCAATGCTTAAATCGGCCTTACAAAGAGTCGGTATAAAGTTCGTAAACTCTACGTACGTTAGCCAAAGAATTTAATTCTGTTTCCGGAATAGGGGGAA
>JAYUBR010000614.1:0-5320 GCA_043740775.1 Ferruginibacter sp.
TGTTTAAAAATTTTCGCCGGGTAAAGAATTTTATTGAAGCGGATAATATTATCTTACCGCTTATCAATTTTTTTAAAACTGCTATTGATCATATCAATAACAGCTTACATTTGGCTTTCAATTAAAACAAATATGAAAAAAAGAATCTTTTATTTTTTCCTGATGGTAACCACCATTTCGGCCACAGCGCAAAAAGTGGCCTACACCGAGTATGATTTGAAAAATGGATTGCATGTTGTTTTACACCAGGATAAAACAGCTCCCGTTGTGGCTGTATCAGTAATGTACCATGTCGGCAGTAAAGATGAACAACACGACCGTACCGGGTTTGCTCATTTTTTTGAACATTTGCTTTTTGAGGGCAGTGACAATATTAAGCGGGGCGAGTTTATGAAAATTGTTAGCAGCAATGGCGGTCAAAACAATGCCAATACCACCCAGGACCGTACCTTTTATTATGAAGTATTTCCTTCTAACCAATTGGCTACAGGAATATGGCTGGAAAGTGAGCGTATGATGCACCCCGTGATAAATGAAGTTGGTGTAAAAACACAAAATGAAGTAGTAAAGGAGGAGAAAAGATTACGTGTGGATAACCAGCCTTATGGTAATTTTTTAAGTGAAATAATGAAACGCCTGTTTACAAAACATCCCTACAATTGGGTTACCATTGGTAGCATGGCAGATCTTGATGCCGCTACGCTGGATGAATTTAAAGCCTTTAATAAAAAATATTATACGCCTAATAATTCGGTGCTGGTTATTGCAGGTGATATAGATATCGCAAAAACAAAAACGCTGGTAGAAAATTATTTTGCTGATATTCCACCTGGCGTAGCAATTACCAGAACTAAAGCTAAAGAAGATCTGATTACCACTGAGATAATTGATACTGCTTATGATAACAATATACAGATACCTGCTATTTTAGCTTCGTACAGAGTGCCGGGTGAAACAAGTAAAGATTCAAAAGCGCTTGAAATGGCGAGTGCTGTATTAAGCCAGGGCAACAGTAGCCGCATGTTTAAAAAAATGGTAGACGACAAAAAAAATTCACTACAGGTAGGTTCTTTTAATTACTCGCTGGAAGATTATGGCGCTTACATTGTTTATGCATTACCCAATAACGATGCGCCGCTGGATACACTGTTAAAAGACATGGATGAAGAAGTGGTAAAACTACAAAACGACCTCATCAGCGAAGCCGAATTTACTAAATTGCAAAACCAGTTTGAAAACGATTTTATTGGCAAAAACACCCGGATGCTGGGTGTGGCAGAAAACCTGGCCAATGGATACACTTTTTATAAAAACACCAATAATATTAACACCGAACTTGATGAAATTAGAAAAATAACCCGCCAGGATATTCAGGATGTTGCTAAAAAATACCTCAATAAAAACCAGCGGGTGGTATTGTATTATTTACCTAAAAAATAAACAAGCAGCAATTTATTTCTATCAATTAATAAATACAAAGCAAAAAATATTTAAATGAAAAAAGTAATCATAGTTGCATTAAGTGTTGTTTTGTTACAGCATGGTTTTGCACAAATAAAAGTTGACAGATCAAAAAAACCTGCGGCAGGCCCGGCTCCTGTGGTATCCATAAAAGATCCCGTAATATTTACCCTGCCCAACGGCATGACTGTTTTGGTAGTGGAAAATCACAAATTTCCAAAAGTATCTGCATCATTAAACATTGATGCTGGCCCGATACTGGAAGGGAAAAATGCAGGCCTGGTAGAGTTGATGGGGCAGATGCTGGGAGAAGGAACTACCAATATGCCCAAAGATAAATTTGATGAAGCTGTGGATATAATTGGAGCTGAAGTGAGCCTGCATGCTTCCGGTGGTTCGGCCAGTGCCCTAACAAGGTATTTTGAAAAAGCATTCAGTTTATTAACCGATGGCTTAAAAAATCCAGCGTTTCCCCAGACTTCGTTTGATAAATTAAAATCACTTACCATTACTGGTTTAAAAGCAAACGAAAAAAGTGCCCCGGCCATTGCAGCAAGAGTGAATGCCGCTTTAAGCTATGGTAAACAAACTGCCATGGGCGAGTTTACCACCGAAGAAACAGTAAAAGGCCTTACCTTAAAAGATGTAAAAGAAGCCTATAAAAATTACATCACTCCATCCCGCTCTTACTTAACTTTTGTTGGAGACATTACTCCCGTTGCTGCCAAAGAATTGGCTACAAAAGCATTTGGCGGATGGACAGGAAAAAAACTTACCCTGCCTGCTATTCCATTGGTTAAAAACCCTGCTAAAACAGAAATTAATTTTGTTGATGTGCCTACTGCTGTACAGGGAGAATTAAACGTTGGCAACCTGGTAAATAACCCGATGAACAATAAGGATTACCATGCGTTGCTGGTGGCCAACCAAATTTTAGGTGGCGGGGCAGAAAGTAAATTATTTATGAACCTGCGGGAAAAGCATGGTTTTACTTATGGCAGTTATTCAAAGATAGGCAGTGGTCGTTTTCAAAGCCTGTTTACTGCAAGTGCCGCTGTAAGGTCTGATAAAGTAGACAGTGCCACGGCTGAAATTTTTGGTGAAATTTTAAACATGAGAGATGGAAAAATTACGCAGGAAGAACTGGATATTGCCAAGGCAAAATACAATGGATCGTTTGCACTGGGTATGGAAGATCCAGCCCGTACCGGTACCTATGCCTCCAATATTCTGATCAATAATTTACCCAAAGATTTTTACAGAACTTACCTGCAGAAGATAAACAGTGTTTCTTTAAATGATTTAAAAAGGGTAGCCGCTACCTATTTTAATGAAAGCAATTCCAGGATTGTAATTACTGGAAACGGTTCTGTTATTTTACCCAAATTAATGAGGCTGGGCTACCCGGTTAAAAAATTTGACCGCTATGCAAACGCTGTTATGGATAAACCTGCTGATACAAAAGGTAAGGAAACCGCTAAAAATACCAACAGTATCTCAGCATCAGAAATTATTGAAACATATTTGAAAGCCATTGGTGGTAAAGATGAAGTTAAAAAAGTAACAAGCATGTCTTCGGTTATTGGTCTTGATATGATGGGCCGCACATTTGAAGGCGTGGAAAAGAAAATGAACCCCGGCATGCAGATGATTGAATTAAAAATGGGTACTATAACGGTGATGAAATCTGTATTCAACGGCACTTCCGGCTTTCAGCAACAAGGGCCACAAAAGAAAGATTTATCTGCAAAAGAAATCAAGGAAGCCCAGGATGATAAAGGCGTTATTCCGCAATTGTATTACATTACTGATGGAGCTTATAAAACCGATTACCTGGGTACAGGTAAAGTGGATGATGAAGATACCTATCGTTTAAAAGTAGTAATGCCAAGTGGAAGAACATCTATTCAGGAATATGCTGTAAAAACCGGGTTGCTGTTAAAAGAAGAAACAACTTCTATACAGCAAGATGCAGAAATACCGATGACCATTGAATATAAAAATTATAAAAAGACAGGCGCCTTGTTATTGCCAACAGAAATAACCAGGAATGTGGGTGGGCAGGAGATTCCGTTTAAATACAAAGAAATAAAATTAAATGAAGGCGTAACTGACGCTGACTTTAAATAAAAATACCCCACGGTTTAAAAAAATCCATTCTTTAAAAAGAATGGATTTTTTTGTTTTTAATTTTAGTTTTTCCCAAACCGTCCATTGCTGCAATTAACCGTAAGTATACATTACAACCTTTAACAAAAAAATAGGCATTATATTCGCTGCATCAATTTTGAATTAATTTTATTTGCCATTAAACTTTAAATCATGGAAACAGCAAAACCCCAAATATTATTGTGTGAAGACGATACCAACCTTGGTATGGTTTTAAAAAATTATCTTGAACTGAACGATTACGAAGTGGTATTGGAAAGAGATGGCCGTCTTGGTCTGGCAGCGTTTCAGCGGGAAAAATTCGATATCTGTTTATTAGATGTAATGATGCCCAATATGGATGGATTTACTTTGGCAGAAGAAATACGCGATATCAATCCCGACGTTCCGTTATTTTTCTTATCGGCCAAAACGATGAAGGAGGACATTATACAAGGGTATAAATTAGGTGCAGATGATTACATTACCAAGCCATTTGACAGTGAAGTTTTATTATTGAAAATAAAAGCAATTTTAAAGAGAAATGAAGAAATGCACCGGGAGGAAGTGAATGCAGAATTTGATATGGGCAAATATCATTTTAATCCGCGTTTACGGGAATTGATTTATGAAGGCAAAGTGCAAACATTATCACCCAAAGAAAATGAGTTGCTAAAAATGTTATGCGAATATAAAAATGACCTGTTGCAAAGAGAAATTGCGTTAAAGAAAATCTGGGGCAGTGATACTTATTTTAATGGCCGCAGCATGGATGTGTACATCGCAAAACTGCGTAAATATTTAAAGGAAGACAGTACCATCGAAATTGTAAATATCCATGGTAACGGATTCAGGCTGGTAGCAGCGTAGAACATATTATATCAACTTTATCAACTTTGCCAAAGTTTAAAACTTTGGCAAAGTTTTTTTATCTTCTAAAATAAAGAACCATCAATACCAGTACCGGGCATATCATATCAACTTTGCCAAAGTTTTAAATACTAAAATAACGAACCGGCAATGCCAGTACCGGGCATTGTCCTTCCAAGATGCTGATATGCTTTTGCAGTTGCTTCTCTTCCCCTTGCAGTGCGCTGTAAAAAACCTTCCTGTATTAAAAAAGGTTCATACACTTCTTCCAGTGTGCCGGGCTCTTCACCAACCGCTGTAGCAATAGTTGTTATGCCCACAGGACCTCCTTTAAATTTATCAATGATGGCACTTAGAATACGGTTGTCCATTTCATCCAAACCATGTTCATCTACATTCAATGCTTTTAAAGAATGCTGGGTAATGCCAATATCAATAATGCCATCATTCAGCACCTGTGCAAAATCCCTTACTCTTCTTAAAAGCCCATTGGCAATACGCGGTGTGCCCCGGCTGCGACGTGCAATTTCATCTGCTGCGACTGTGGAGATACTTGTGTTTAAAATGCCGGCAGAACGAAGAATAATTTTCTGTAGCGTGGCAGCATTGTAATATTCCAACCTTGATTTAATGCCAAAGCGTGACAGCAGCGGCGCTGTTAACAAACCACTACGGGTAGTAGCCCCAATTAAAGTAAAAGGGTTTAAATTGATCTGTACGCTCCTTGCATTGGGACCACTGTCAATCATGATATCAATCCTGTAATCTTCCATGGCCGCATACAAATATTCTTCTACCACATTGCTGAGGCGGTGTATCTCATCAATAAATAACACATCAT
>JAYUBR010000615.1:0-1545 GCA_043740775.1 Ferruginibacter sp.
CGCAATTTTGGAGAATACCGACCTGGCCGCCCATGCCGAAGATGCTGTTAACAGTTTACGGATTGCTTTTGCCTGTGATGAATCTATCAGGACGGGGCAAGTTATATCGTTGCTGTAAAAATAAAGATTGATTGCTTTTGTAAACTTTAGGGAATATAGGACGAGGCATATTCAACGTACTGGTTTGGTAGCTGTGTGCGTTTAAAAAATTAAGATTGCCCATGCGAAAACTGCCGGAACAAAAGAGCATTGACAATTATGGTTGGTAAGTATTTCTATAATAAGCAAATGTTATACTGGCGCCCGATAGATGATAGCAGAGGCTTTCATCCATCAACACTTAACTTTGCATCAAACAAAAGACATCAATATGGAAAAAGCAATTCTTGCCGGAGGCTGTTTTTGGGGAGTGGAAGAACTCATTCGCAAATTGCCTGGCGTTCATTCAACTGTTGTGGGGTACACAGGCGGCGATGTACCTAATGCAACCTATCGCAACCATGGCACCCATGCAGAAGGCATTGAAATACAATTTGATTCGTCGATATTATCCTACCGCAGTTTACTGGAATTCTTTTTTCAGACACATGATCCCACTACACTTAACAGGCAGGGTAACGATCGTGGCCTATCATACCGCTCTGCTATTTTTTACCTGGATGCAGGGCAGAAAGCAACGGCTGAAACATTGATCAGTGAAATGAATGCTTCTGGTAAATGGCCGGGGCCGGTTGTTACCGCTGTAGTACCAGCCACTGATTTTTGGAATGCTGAAGAAGAACACCAGGATTACCTGCAGAAAAATCCTTATGGCTATACCTGCCATTATATTCGCCCTGAGTGGACAGTCAGCAAGTGAGTGGTGAGTGATGAAATATTGACCATTCACTATTGCCAATTCACACTTAACTTAACATTAGAACTGTTGGCAGTAATTACAAAAACCCAAGGCGTTGGTCCCCCGACCTGCGCCTTGTATTTTTAATACAGAAATCGCTATTTCAGCGTTGCTAAAAAAGCCACCACATCCCTGATCTCTTTTTTGCTCAGAATATTCTTCATCTCCGGCATGCTCGAAAGTGCATTGGTTCTTTTTGCCACCTGGGTTTTGCTGATCACTGCATTGGGTTTACCACTGATCTTTACAGTTAATGTTTTGTTGGTTTCCTCTTCTAAAATACCCGAGATGGTTTTGCCATTTTTCAGCTGCAATGTTACACTGCCATAGCCAGGTGATAATCTTGCACTCGGATTGATCAATGCTTCAAGCAATTTTTCTCTCGGGAGGCGGCTGGCAATGCCATTCAGTTTTGGGCCGGCATTACCGCCCAAATCATCATAGGAGTGGCAGCGGATACATTGTGAGGCCTGGCCTTCAAAAAAGATATTCCTTCCGTGGGCAGCATCACCGCCATATAAACTACCGGCAAAAGAAGCCGTAAGCTCATCGGCAGAAGTGCTGGCAAAGGCAGCCTTATACTTTGCAATCAGTGGCTGGCTTTTGGTGCTGTCAATTGCTTCGCCCAGTTCAAAATAAATATCCGG
>JAYUBR010000616.1:0-1544 GCA_043740775.1 Ferruginibacter sp.
TTGGTAAATTTAAACGCTGTTGGTATTGGTCCGCCTTCAGGTGTTGTTTGAGAATAAATATGCCAGCCCGCTGGAGGAGTTGCTATCATGTGTAGCTCGTAGTAATTATTAGCCCCTTTTTTTGCAACAAAGCTCCAGGCTATTTTTTGCTGCGCATTTGCTGTGATAAACAATAGGGTGAATGCGGTGGCTGTAATTATTCTATTCATTTTTAATATTTAAATTGGTGTGATAACAAAGTAACGGACAATTAGCTTTTTAAGGTGTTAAACATTGTTAATAAGTTGGGTTAACCAACTATTATTTAGTTGATGCCGAATAAATGGGCAAATACTTTTCTACCATCTTCATTGCCCAATGCACTGCTGCAGGCTCTTTCAGGGTGAGGCATCATACCATACACATTTCTTTCTTTATTGCAGATACCCGCTATATTATGGATAGCCCCATTAGGGTTGCTTTCGTGGTTTACGGTGCATTTTTCATCGCAATACCTGTAAATGATTTGCCGGTGCATTTCCAGTTCTTCGAGTGTTTTGTCATCCGCAAAATACCTGCCTTCGCCATGTGCTACCGGAATTTTTAAAGCCTGGCATGCATCAGCGGCAGCTTCTTTTATAAAAACGTTTTTGCAAACAAATTGCTGCTGGCTGTTGCGCAATAAGATGCCTGGCAGTAACCCACTTTCGCACAAAATCTGGAAACCATTGCAAATGCCTAATACCTTGCCACCTTTATTGGCAAATTCAATAACGCTTTGCATCATCGGACTAAATTTGGCGATGGCACCACAACGCAGGTAATCGCCAAAACTAAAACCGCCGGGTAAAACAATGCAATCATCGGTAGTAAACATGCTGATGTCTTTATCTTTATGCCAAAGCTCAATTACTTCCTGCTTTAGATCAGTTGTCAGGGTTTCTATCATATCTCTGTCGCAATTGCTGCCGGGAAAAATTACTACGCCAAATTTCATAATTTTTATTTTCCCCCATCCCCTGAAGGGGGGTAATTCGACGACTTCACTATCATCGATGGGGAGTAATTTTTATTACAATAATTTAATTATTCATCCTTTTCTATTTAGTTATCTACATTACTACAACTTCAGATATAACATAATGAAAGATGCCCAAAGCTATTTTTGTACAAGAGGGCGACGCAAGAATGCCGCCCGTTGCTGCTGTATTAGTTTGAACAAAAATATTTAATTAAAATACAATTATGATATTTCTACAAATAACTGTTGCAAAAGTACAATTACATTTTAATTATTGTACGAAGTAACTGAATGCAATTACAAAAGCTACCATCAGCCAATGTAATAAAAGCGGAAACCATTTTTTGGCTGGATATAAAAAGGCACTTCCCACAAAGGCTGAAAGCGGTACGGCACACAATATCCAGTATTCAAAGCTATGTGCAGTATTAATAAAAGGAATAAAAACAGCTACGAGGAAATAAAGAAAAACAAGGTTCCAGCTTTTACGGGTTTGTACCAGTTGGCGGCGAAAATTTTGTTGTATGTAAAATAACCCGATCAC
>JAYUBR010000617.1:0-5315 GCA_043740775.1 Ferruginibacter sp.
TATTTTATTATACAGTTCTGCGGTGGTTATTTTTGTATGATAAAACATATTGATTGCTGTATTGTTGATGATACTGGTAAATAAAAAACAGAACAAACTGAATTTTAATTTTCCTTAAAAGTTTTTGCTGCTTCCCAGCCAATGATGGCAGATTTCCGGGTGCTTCCCCACATATAACCACCGGTAATTCCGGTAGACTGAATTACACGATGACAGGGAATTAAAAATGCTACCGGGTTACTGCCAATGGCAGTGCCTACTGCTCTTGAAGCATTGGGGTTATTTATTTTTGCAGCAATACCTCCATAGGTGGATAGTTGCCCGGTTGGTATTTTTAGTAACGCTTCCCAAACTTTTAATTGAAAACCGGTACCCTTTAAATGCAGTTTTATCTGCTTGAGTTTACTCCAGTTGTGCGTAAAAATATACAACGCATTTTGTTGTATTAAATCAACCATTTGCCGGATATGGGCGTTCGGAAAATGTTGACGCAAAACCATTAACCCGGCCTGTTCATCCTCTGCAAAAGCCATGTGGCAAATACCTTTAGCCGTAGAGGCAACCAAAATATTTCCAAACGGGCTTTCAGCAAAACTGTAATTGATGGAAATATTTTCACCACCGTTTTTATATTCTCCCGGGGTCATGCCTTCAATTTTTATAAACAGGTCGTGCAGCCTGCCGGTACCTGAAAGCCCGGTTTCCAGGGCTGCATCTACCAATGTTGTCTGGTTATTTTTCAACACTTGTTTTGCATGTTTAACACTAATGTATTGCAAAAATTTTTTGGGGCTAACACCTGCCCAGTCGGTAAAAAGCCGTTGAAAATGAAAGGGGCTTACATGCACTTTTGAGGCAACCTCATCCAGGTCGGGCTGATCTTTAAAATGCTGTTGGATGTATTCAATTGCTTCCGCAATGCGGTTGTAATTTATATTTTGCTGTGCTTCCATTGTTGTTAATTAAGGATATAAAAATAGCAGCCTTTCGCTCGCCATAAAACCCGAAACTTGCTGAATTATTTAAAGTTTCGTAATAGTGAATATCTGCATTTTTTAAAGAGCAGGTTGAAATTATTTTAATTAAAGCATGGTCTGCATTGTTGTTGTCATCACAATAAATTTATTGATTGATTAATGGATTTAATGTAAAATTTTAACGTACTTCAACAGTAAAATAATTCTTCTTACAAAAATAAACAGTACCATTGCTAATCATTAATTTAGTATTTCAGGTATCAAAACATTTATATGCCAACACGTAGAAAATTTATACAAAGTTCAATTATTGGTTCAGCCGCAGTTTTAACCGGCGAAAAATTATTAGCGGCAAAGAATGTAACACATGCTGCTGTTTTAAATGAACCCATCGTGATTTCAACCTGGGATTTTGGCAAAGCCGCCAATGCGGGTGCATGGGAAGTTTTGCAAAAAGGCGGTCGTGCCCTCGATGCAGTGGAAGCGGGCGTGCGCATTCCGGAAGCAGATGAATCGAACCAGAGCATTGGTTATGGTGGCTTGCCCGACCGGGATGGTAAAGTAACACTGGATGCCTGCATCATGGATGAATTTTATAATTGCGGATCGGTGATGGCGCTTGAACACATTATGCACCCCATTTCGGTAGCAAGGATGGTGATGGAGAAAACACCGCATATTATTTTAGTGGGGGACGGAGCGTTGCAATTTGCACTGGCCAATGGTTTTAAAAAAGAAAATTTATTGACAGCCAAAAGTGAGCACGACTGGAAGGAATGGCTAAAGACCGCCAAATACGAACCGGTTAAAAATATTGAGAATCAATTGTACGATAAAACAAAAGACCCGATGCCAGGTGGTGTTAAAAACCATGATACAATAGGCATGCTGGCAATGGATGCAGCAGGCAATTTTGGTGGAGCCTGCACTACCAGTGGAATGGCATACAAAATTCACGGGCGTGTAGGCGACTCACCGGTGATAGGCGCTGGTTTATATGTTGACAATGAAATTGGCGGTGCAACTGCAACTGGGGTGGGAGAGGAAGTGATCCGCATTGTAGGAGCACATTTAATTGTAGAGTTGATGCGGCAGGGGTTGAGCCCTGAAGCTGCATGTAAAGAGGGCGTTGAACGCATTATAAAACGTAATCCTAAAAAAGCAAAAGAAGTGCAGGTAGGTTTTTTAGCGATGAATAAAAAAGGTGAATTTGGAGCGTATTGTTTGCAGAAAGGATTTACGTATGCAGTACGCAGCAACAAAGAAGAAAAAATTTATACAGCCCCCAGCATTTATTAATTACCCGTTTAACCAGTAAAAAAATTTATGAGTTCAAAAGCGATTTTTGAAGTATGTGCATTCAATATTCAGTCGGCCATTATTGCAGAAAATGCAGGAGCTGCAAGAGTTGAATTATGCGATAACCCGGTAGAAGGCGGTACCACGCCCAGTTACGGAGCCATCAAACAAACCAGGGAAAAGATATCCATTTTATTGTATCCCATCATCCGGCCAAGGGCGGGCAATTATTTATATGATGCGGATGAGTTTGAAATTATCCGACAGGATATTTTGATTTGTAAAGAACTTGGTTGCAATGGTATTTCAGTAGGGGTACAAAAAATAGATGGTGAAATAGATACGGACAGATTGAAGCAGATTGTTGAATGGGCATACCCAATGGGGGTTACCTGTAACCGGGCTTTTGATGCAACACCAGATCAATTCAGGGCTTTGGAAGATATCATCAGCACGGGGTGCGAACGAATACTTACCTCAGGTCAGCAATCCGTCGCTGCGGAAGCCGCCCTGATGCTTTACCAGCTTGTTCAACAGGCAGGCGAAAGAATTATCATTATGCCAGGCGCAGGAATAAAATCATCCAACATTGCAAAGCTGAAGCAGGAAAGTGGTGCAAAAGAATTTCATGGGTCTGCAAGAAAAGCAACTGCCAACCCCATGCAATTTGCCAACCCGTTGGTTACCGACTTTGGCAACGTATACATTGCGGATGAAGAAGAAGTAAGGAAGATTATAGGCTGCTTGAAATAATTAATAATTAATAATTGATAATTAATAATTAAAAACGCCTGAACGCCTAAACGGCCATATCAAAAACCGAAACACCTAAACATCTAAAGGGCAATAAAAAAATTGTAGCGACTAATTTAGCTAATGTGATTGCAATCATAAATTCATTTTTTTGAACGTGCTACTTTGTGTAAATATTATCACCCAAAATATTATTTTATGCAAAGAATTTTATCAGCATCATTAATTGTTGGCTGTTTCATTTTTATGAGTTGCAGCAACAGTACTGAGCCAAAACAGACAGATACTGCAACAACCAATGCATCAGAAACCAAAGCAGGCCAGTCAGGTGTTAAAGATGACCTGTCGCAAAAAAACGTAGTACAGGTAGCCAGCGGCAGCAAAGACCATACAACACTGGTAACCGCGGTGCAGGCTGCCGGGCTTGTAGATGCGTTAAGCAATGCTGGTCCCTTTACTGTGTTTGCACCAACCAATGCCGCATTCGGTAAATTACCAGCCGGCACAGTGGAAGGTTTATTAAAACCAGAAAAGAAAGAAGATCTTGCAGACATTTTGCAATACCATGTTTCTGTAGGAGTTTTTAAAGCAGAAAATTTTACAGAAGGCGAGGTGATAGGGCAGGTGAATGGCGGTAATATTACCCTTACCAAAAAAGACGGCAAATGGATGGTAAACGGCACTGCTACAATCGTCGCATCCATACCTGCATCCAATGGAATAATACATGTAATTGATGGCGTATTGTTACCTCCGGCTCCTGCAAAATAAAAGTATTTTATAACGACGGACTTTAACCAAAAGCCCACCCACAAAAGGTTTGGATGCGGTAGTAAAGAATGCCAATAATACCACATGATAAAAAAGAAGGCACTTCAATAAAGACCGCCTTCTTTTTTATATACAAAACCATATTAATAATTCGTGCAGTAAAAAATAAAAAATATAAGGCACTAATAAATATTTTGTTTTCCACGTTGGCTTAGGGATAATTTTTCTTTGATAATGGCAGATATGCTAATGGCTTTTTGTTTGGCAAGCGCAGCATTTTTTCCTGCAAATAATTCATCAACCGTACCGGTAAATAATTTATTCCATTGTTCAAAATGATTTTCATTTAGCGGTGCTACATGATGCAGGTGCTGGTGAAGGTTCATAGGGTTTCCCTGGTAGGTTCCGGTAAATAAGATAATATTCTCCCAAAAGTCGTACATCACCGGTAAGTGCTTTGTCCAGTTCACTTTGGCTAAATTATTAAAAATATATCCCAGTTGTTTATCTGCAGCTATTTTTTCGTAAAAAACATTTACCAGCAACTCAATATCCCACCTTGTTTCAATATCTTTTTTCATGCTACTTTTCTTTTGTTGCTAAAAGGGCATCAATATCATTCAATAATGTTTCACTACAACTTTCCTGCATCAATGGAAACAGTTCACGCTCTTCTTTTCTTACATGAATTTCCAAAGCCCTGCCGGTTGTATCCAAATGTGTTTCCATATCGGAATGATTGGGCATGGTTCTGAATAATGTATGCAATTCCTGGTGCTCCCTCAATATTGTTTGCACCATTAAATCAAGCGCTCCGTTAATACCCGTTACCAGGTGCAATACTTTTTCTTCTGCTGTAAAATGTGGTACCAGTTCATCTGCGTAAAATTGTAAAGCATACTGCGCCTTACCTGCAATGCCGGCTGGCAGGCCCTTGTATACTGGTGCATTTTTTTGCAGCAACCTGGCCAGTAACAATGCACCATGATGATCTCTTGATAAATGTGCCAGTGATGGATTTCTTTTCATACTATAAATCTTTGGTGTTAAATTTCCGGGTAGAATACCAAACCGGTAATGCGATCCATAAAACCAATGCTGCAAATGAAAATACAATGCCGGTATAAGTGCCAAAAAAATCTTTAAAAACTGCGCCGGTGTAGCCCATCATGGCAGATACATCCAGTTGCAACAGAATCAGTATCCGGCTAAGATCAATCGGGTTAAAGGCGCTTACTGCAATCATTGGTTTTTCCATGGGGTAGTCTGCAAACTGAAACAGTAAAAACAAAACAAACCCATCAAACAATAAAGAAAAATACAACCACAGCATAATGGCAGCACCAATGCCTTTTGCTTTATCCCTTGTTTTTACTGTGGCCAACATGGCGATGGCCACGAAAATAATACTTAATAAAAGGCCAATCAAAATCATTGTCAGACCAACCATATTTGCCTGGTAAATTAAAACGGGTATGCCGGCACCAATAAAAAAAGCAATTGAAAGTGAAGTGG
>JAYUBR010000618.1:0-5308 GCA_043740775.1 Ferruginibacter sp.
TGCATCTGTGTTTTGGTTAAATGCAAAGCCTGCGTCTATCTGCCATCCTTTGTTAAGTAATTTAAAAACGGCGGCATCATGCCTGCGCCCCTGCTGTAGCCAGTCGAGGTTGCCGAGGAGGCGGCTATCGTCATACAACAATTCCTGCCGGCCTATTTTAAAAGCAAAATATTCTACATCCGGTTTTTTAAAGGATCTGTCTTTTTTATTTGCTAAAATAATTTCAGCCCATGCTTCATGCACACCCAGTTTGCTTCCATCTGCATTACTGATGGTGGATGCATCTTGTCCCCAAACCCTTACGTCTTGCAAAGAAGTTTGAAAAATAACCCTGTTGGTTTTATAATTGAAGCTAAGCCTGCTTCTTTGTGAAGTAAAAAAAGCAGCATCATTCGTTACAGGTTTTAAAGTACCCAGCCCGTTCCGGTATTCTGTACGTGTTCTTATCTGCCCGGTTATTGTAAACTGAGCATTTGCCTGAAAGAGGAAAAAGGCCGTCATCAGCAAGAGCAATAATGGCTTAAATACTTTTATTTTTTTCTTCATAATTTTGTTTGGTTTTAAATTGTTTGCAATTTGAAATCGGTTTAAGGCCCGGTTAGACCGTAATTCTGCCGGGTCATTTTTTTACTCCATTGAGGAGGCACAATTTTTATTTTATCATTTTATTTTTTTAATGACTAACAATATTGTTTCTATCATTATTTATAGAGCATATAAATTTTACTCCCTTTAGGGTATGGGCACTTTATTACACCCCTATAAATACTTTTCCGGCTTCAACTTTTACAGGATAAGTTTTTAAACTACATTCATCACCAGTGAGGCATTCGCCTGTTTTTAAAGAGAAAGTTTTTTTATGAAACGGGCAGGCCACTTTTGGTTCTTCAGCCTGTGAGCCAATCATGCCACGGCTTAAAGCCATTTGTTTGCGGTGGGGGCATTGGTTTTGTGTGGCATACCATTCATTTCTTCTGCTAAAATGAAAGAGTGCAATCTGGTCATCATTATATTTAACACATACGCCGCCATTTTCCGGCACATCGTTTACACTGCACGCTAAAAACCAAACCGTTGTTGTTGCTTCTGCTATCATTTTTATTTGTTGAGGAGTTTAGAGGTTTAGGAGTTTAGTGATTATGAATCTGTGACAACTTTTCAACTAATAAACCAATTAACCTGTATTTCATTTCCAGTCTTTTGCTTTTACCTGCTCCCTCATTGGATCAAATTGTACACTCGGATCTTTTTCTTCAGGTGCATTTACAAAATGATTAAATCTTTTGCGCAACTCCGGTGTTTCAATGGCTGCTTTCCATTCACATTCGTAAGTGTTAACATGATTTTCCATATCTGCTTCCCATTGTGTATTCATGCCTAATGCATCATCAATTACTACTGTTTTTAAATACGCAATTCCACCTTCCATTTTATTAAGCCAGGTTGCAGTACGGGTAAGTGGGTCGGCAGTTTTTACATAAAACATTAAAAAACGGTCGAGGTATTTTACACAGGTTGCTTCATCAATATCGCTGGCGAGTAATATGGCATGTTGCGGTTTGCTGCCACCATTGCCGCAGACAAAAAGATTCCAGCCTTTTTCTGTGGCAATTATTCCAAAGTCTTTGCTTTGTGCTTCGGCACATTCTCTTATACAACCGCTAACGCCACCTTTTAATTTGTGCGGGGAACGAAGCCCACGGTATCTTTCTTCTATTTGAATAGCGAAACTAACACTGTCGTGTAGCCCAAACCTGCACCAGGTGCTTCCTACGCAACTTTTTACAGTACGTAAACTTTTTCCATAAGCATGGCCGCTTTCAAATCCAGCATCAATCAATTCTTCCCAGATATTTGGTAAATCAGTTAAGTGAGCGCCAAACATATCTATGCGCTGGCCACCCGTAATTTTTGTGTAGAGGTTATATTTTTTTGCTACCTGCCCAATGGCAATTAATTTATCAGGTGTAATTTCTCCGCCGGCAACACGGGGAACAACAGAGTAGGTGCCGCCTTTTTGTATATTGGCAAGAAAACGGTCGTTACTATCCTGTGCAGTATCATTGCCTTTCTTTAAAATTATTTCGTTCCATAAACTTGCTAAAATAGAAGCTACAGGCGGTTTGCATAATTCACAACCATCGCCGGTGCCAAACATGTTCAGCACTTCATCGTAAGTTTTTAATTTATTTATTTTTACTAAATCAAATAATTCCTGACGGCTGTAATTAAAGTGCTCACACAAAACAATGTGTACAATTTTGCCTTGTGTTTTTAAGGTGTGCAGCATCAAATCTTTTACCATGGGTACACAGCCACCACAACCCGTACCTGCTTTGGTGCATTTTTTAATGGCATCAATTGTTTCGCAACCAGCTTCGGCAACGCTGCTGCATATCATGGCTTTTGTTACTGCCTCGCAACTGCATATCAATGCATCATCCAGCAAACTTGTAACACCTGCGCCAGCTTCTCCGCCTCCCCTGCTTCCAAGAATTATATCTTCGGGATTGGGAGGCAACACTACTTTATTTTTCAGTGTTTGCAATAACATATTGTATTGCTCTGCATCGCCAACTAATATACCGCCTAATAACATTTTACCATCTGCACTAATATTTATGCGTTTGTAAACAGCTTTGTTGGTATCGTTAACAGTAACAGAAGTAATGCCATCGCCGTTGGCAAAAGGGTCGCCAAAACTGGCAACATCCACACCAATTAATTTTAATTTGGTGCTCATGTCATAAGGCTTAAAGACCTCACCCCCCGCCCTCTCCAAAGGAGAGGGAGCCTTGGACTCTGCTACTTCTAAAATACTTTCTAAATTCTCAGACTCTGAAGCCCCTGCTTCGGAGGGGTTTGGGGAGGCTTTTCCTTTGGAGTGATTTAGGGAGGCCAAGTTTGTTGCTACAATTTGTGCCATTTCATATCCCGGTGCAACCAAGCCATAAATCATTCCTTCAAACAAAGCACATTCGCCGATGGCATAAATATTTTCATCACTGGTCTGTAATTTTTCATTTACTACAATGCCACCTCTTTGCCCAACCGTTAGTCCGCTTAATTTTGCAAGCTCATCTCTTGGTTTAATACCAGCAGAAATTACCAGCATGTCCACTTCAATTTTACTATCATTGGCAAACTGCATTCCTGTTATATGGTCATCTCCTAAAATTTGCGAAGTGTTGGTGTTAGTTAAAATTTTTAACCCCAGCGTTTCTAATTTTGCTTTCAACACATTGCTGCCGGTTTCATCAATCTGCCGGGGCATAAGGCGTGGGGCAAATTCAATTACAGATGTATCGGTAACACCGAGGTCCATCATTGCTTTGGCAGCTTCCAATCCTAATAAACCACCTCCGATAACAGCACCTTTCTTTGCTTTTTTGGCCCAGATGGTCATCATTTCCAAATCTTCAATAGTTCTATATATGAAGACGCCATTTTTTTCCGTACCCGGAATTGCAGGTACAAATGCAGAAGAGCCGGTGGCCATAATTAAAATATCGTAAGGAACTATAAAGCCTTTGTGAGAATCAACAGTTTTTTCTTTGCGGTTAATTTGAGCAATAGGGTCGCCAAGGTGCAGGGTTATATTATTTTCGACGTACCAACTGGCAGGAGCCATTGTAAGATCTTCGGCAGATTTACCGGCAAAATATTCACTGAGATGCACCCTATCGTAAGCTGGGCGGGTTTCTTCGCCAAAAACGGTAATGTTGAATTGATTGGGGCTGGCTTTTGCAATTAGTTTTGCGCAAAACTTGTAACCAACCATTCCGTTGCCAATGACCACTATGTTCATAATTTTTACTTTTATGAATGAAACAATAATGGCAGGAAATCATATTATTTTTTATTCTATGTAATTATTTTACGCTTTAAACACAAATAAAATAAATAAAAAATGATTTATATCATAAAAATATGTGTTTTTGTTTAGATTTACATTAAAACCTAAAATATCTATTATATATTTTAAAATTTAATTTATATTATGTATCGTTTAATCTCTTTAGTTGGGGCTGGGCCAGGTGATCCGGAACTAATTACTTTAAAAGCAATAAATACTTTGAAAAAGGCAGATGTTATTTTATATGATGCGCTCGTTAATAAAGCCTTATTAAACTACGCACCACCAACGGCCATCTTAAAGTTTGTAGGCAAACGCTATGGCTGCCACGCTTTATCACAGCAGGAAATTAACGGGTTGATGATTGAATATGCAACTTCTCACGGGCATGTGGTGAGGTTAAAGGGTGGCGACCCATTTGTGTTTGGAAGGGCGCAGGAAGAAATTGATGCTGCAAGGAAGGCGGGTATCCCTGTAGAAATAGTGCCTGGCATTTCCAGTGCTCTGGCCGTGCCAGCTTCACAAATGATTCCATTAACCTGCCGTGGCATAAATGAAAGTTTTTGGGTTACAACCGGTACAACTAAGAATGGAGACATATCTGCTGATATTAAACTGGCAGCGCAATCTTCTGCAACAGTTATTATATTAATGGCTATGAGTAAACTGGAATCCATAATGGAAATTTTTACAAAATATGGTAAAGAAAATACTCCTGTGGCTATCATCCAGGATGGCACCACAGCAAATGAAAAATGTATCATTGGGTCGGTAAAAGATATTTTCTTTAAAGCACAATACCATGGCATTACCAACCCTGCCATTATTATGATAGGCGAAGTAGTCAGGCTGCATCCATCTTTAATAAATTCTGCTGTTCATCAAATTGGCCAACGTAATATTTTATTATCCCGCTACTGAAATTGTATCCCCAATACATATTAATATTGCATGATGGGCAAAAAAAAAGAATGTGACCTTAAAAGTTGTGTATTGTGCAGGCAATGCCTTAGCAGTTGGCTGCCTGCTATTGATGCCATCCGCCAATATATGCACTTTAAAAAAGGCCAGCTTCTTTTTGAAGAAGGGCACGAAGTGAAAGGGATGTTTTTTATTAATGCGGGCCTGGTAAAAGTGCATAAAAAATGGGAGAGTGAAAAGGAACTAATATTAAGAATAGCCGGCAATGGCAACATCGTTGGGCATAGGGGACTTGGCAGTGACAATATTTATCCTGTATCAGGTACGGCCCTTGCACCAACGGATGTTTGCTTTTTTGAGCTTGATTTTTTTAACGATTCCCTGAAGGTGAACCATGAGTTTCTTTATAAGCTGATGATGTTTTTTGCATCGGAATTAAAAGAATCTGAAAAACGAATGCGTAACCTTGCACACATGAGTACGAAGGGCAGAATTGCTTATGCTTTAATATCCCTTGAGGAAAAATTTGGA
>JAYUBR010000619.1:0-1541 GCA_043740775.1 Ferruginibacter sp.
ACGCTTTGCAAGCGGACAGTACCAGTTGAGTATTGTTGATCCAGAAACGAATACCAGGTTGAACAAAGAGATAATTATTTTGCAATAGTGAAATTATAAAGGCCGGGAAAAAACTCCCGTTGGTTACGCAATTGCCTGCTGTGTTTCTGTCAGCAGGCAATTGCGTTTTCTAAAAAGAAAGGATTGCTTTTAGACAAATATTTCTGCCCATATTGTACATTCCAAAATGGTTGTTGGGTGATTAGATTGACAGGCTTTGTCAAAAATATATTGAGAAGGAATTGTCAAACGAAAAATCCTTTTAAAATTGTCAGATACATATTCAATAGTTCCATTCTATACAACTGTGCAGATGCGTGCTGGTATTGAAAAATTTATTTCTCCGGGTATCTGTAATTGCATTTCCATTGGCATCTGTTAATTGCGACAAATAAGCATAGTGTTGCATATTGTTGTTAAACACACTTGCCAATTTCAGATAAAATAAAAGGAGTTGAATCAATCAACCCCTTTTTATATTTTAGCATCAACCTTATTGTTTACAGGTTACTCTCCGGTAAAGCCTGATTCCTCTTCAGGTTGGTAATAAAAAATTCAACCACCTTTCTGACAAAATCACCCGGCATTTTTGGTTACATTACCTTTTTACAATTTTTATTCACTGTCCAACATAATCGGATAATCATATAATCCATCGGAGCCAGGATAAAAACCACTTATTGTAATACTTTTGGAAGCAGTCAATGTCTTATTAAGGTCATCCATATTTCTAACTTCTTTATCATTTACTTTCACAATGATAAAACCATCCCTCATCCTCGACTGATCACTTAATGCACCTTCAGTTATTTTTTTAACTACCACACCGCCGGGTACGCCATACTCTTTTGCTTTTTTAGGATCAAGTGTTGCAAAGTCTGCACCCAGTTTTGACAACATGGTATTTTCCGCCTTAACGATGGCAAAGGTACCCATGTTGTTTTTGAGCGTAGCGGAGGTATTGATGTCTTTTCCATCCCTTGAATAAAGAATACTGATTTTATCACTTGGCTTATAACGGGTAACCAGCTCCTGCAATTCAGATGGCAAGGTAACAGAAATACCATTTACACTTTTAATAATATCACCTTTTTTTAACCCTGCTTCCAATGCGGCACTGTTAGTAGATACATCTGTAATTACCAGGCCATCGCCGGAATATTTAAGGTTTAATTTTGTTTTGTCAGTCTCAGAAATGTCATAGGTGTTAGCAGTTGCAACTCCTAAAAATCCTCTTTGTACATTTCCGTATTTAATGATATCATCTACCACTTTCTTAACAATATTTACCGGAATTGCGTAAGAGTAACCTGAGTAATAACCGGTAGGAGAGGCGATGGCGGAGTTAATGCCGATTAGCTCACCCGTAGTGTTGATGAGTGCACCACCACTGTTGCCCTGATTAACCGCAGCATCTGTTTGTATAAAAGATTCCACCGCGCCATTTAATTTGGTGCCTTTGTTTAAGCCAAGGCTTCTTGATTTGGCGCTGACAATACCAG
>JAYUBR010000620.1:0-5307 GCA_043740775.1 Ferruginibacter sp.
GATCAAAGGAACACAAACAGGATTGAGTGTGGCAGAGCTGATGAAACTGATGGAGTATTATAAAACCAAATCAGGGGAGCTGCAGAACGAATTGAGTGGCCTGAATCAGCAGCAGGTAAAGCAGGAAAAACAGGTCGAAAAATTAAAGGAACAAATTGCGGATGAGCAAAAGAAAAATACCCGATCAGCAGGTAAATTAATTTTGCAATTAAATTGTGCTATTGCAGGCAGGTATGATTTCCACATTTCGTATGTAACTCAAAATGCTTACTGGACGCCGTTTTACGATCTTCGTGCAGCGAATATTTCTTCTCCTTTAAAAATCATTTACAGGGCAAAAATTTTTCAAACAACAGGGATAGACTGGAAGCAGGTGAAACTAAGTTTGTCCACTTCTACGCCTAGCCAAACCGGCAATTCACCCTTGTTTAATACCTGGTTTTTGAGCTATACCAACCCGGTAAATTATTATAATAAATCCATCGCATTACAGAATACAATTCCAGGTACTCTTGCTGGTAAAGTAAGTGGATTAGATGAAGTAGTAGTTGTTGGTTATGGAACAGTTAAAGTAAGAGGAGTTACGTCTTTTTCTGATAGTAGTACACCATTGTATATCGTAAATGGAAATGAAATGCCAGTATCTGAATTTAATAAAATCTCCAGCAATGCCATCAAGAATATGGAAGTAGTGAAGGGTGATGCAGCTGCAAATATTTATGGTTCCAGGGTAAATAACTCTATTCTGGTTACATTAAAAGATGGCCTGGATGATTATATTACCGTATCCGATAAAGAACTGAATGTAACCTTTGATATTGATCTGCCTTACGATGTTCCTACCAACGGCAAGGCGCAAACAGCCGTGTTAAAAGAATATGAAGTGCCCGCAACTTACCAGTTTTATTCAGTGCCAAAATTAGACAAAGAAGTATTTTTATTGGCACAGATTGCAGATTGGGAAAAGCTGAACCTCTTGCCAGGAGAGGCTAATATCATTTTTGAAGGTACATACATCGGCAAGTCATTTATAGATCCTTCCTCTACACAAGATACATTGAACCTTACCATGGGCAGGGATAAAAGGGTAGTGGTGAAAAGGGAAAAACTGATGGACTTAAGCAGCGTTAAATTTTTAGGCTCCAATAAAAAGCAGGTATTTACTTATGAGATTACGGTAAAGAATAATAAAAAAGAAGCCATCAATATTTTGCTAAAAGATCAATACCCTTCGTCTCAGAATAAGGAGATAGAAGTTGAATTATTGCAAAGCTACGGAGCTGTCATTAACACAGAAACAGGTGTGTTAAACTGGAAGTTGCAATTGGCACCAGGTGAGAGCAAAAAAGTACGCATCAGCTACAGCGTTAAATATCCGAAAGACAAAGTACTGAATTTGTAAGAGCCTCCCTGCCCTCCAAAGGAGGGTTCTTAGAGCCTTCAAATTTGAGAAGCTTTCCATATTTGTAGAGTCTTAAATCCTCCTTTGGAGGGCAGGGAGGCCGTTTTTAATTTACTTTTGTACTTCCTAAAAAAAGAAAAGCATGACTGATTATTTTAAACAAATCGAAATACGCTGGAGCGATCTTGATCCTAATTTTCATCTGCGGCATTCTGCCTATTATGATTTTGGTGCCTACAGCCGTATCTCTTTTATGAACGAACATGGAATTACTCCGCAGTTGTTGGCGCAGGAACATATTGGCCCTGTAATTTTCAGGGAAGAATGTGTATTTAGAAAAGAAATAAAATTTGGGGACAAGGTAAGGATTAATCTTAAATTAGAGAAAGCAAAAGATGATTTTTCGAGGTGGACAATGGTACATGAAATATGGAAAAACGAGGATACCTTATCAGCAGTAATAACCGTTGATGGTGCATGGATGGATACAGGTCATCGCAAATTAACAGTACCACCGAAGTCATTCAAAGAAATATTCAGTGTTATTTCAAATGACACTGGTGAGTAATTTTTAAAAAGATGTCTATACTTTTTTGTGTTATATCGCTCACCGTACAACATGTTCCGGTCTCCATATTGCAGCGTCCATTTAGTCACCAATGGACGAACGTTATTTAAACAGGGCGTAAATAAATATCTTTGCCAACCACGCTAAGACTATGCTTAATAATACCATCAATCTATATAAAAATGCCTACGCAGGTCTCTCCCGAAAAATGTGGTTATTATCGTTAGTGATGCTCATTAACCGCAGTGGAACAATGGTACTTGCTTTTATGACATTGTACTGCCACCACATTGGTTACACCATGCAGCAGGGTGGGTGGGTGGTAGCCATTTACGGCATTGGCTCGCTGAGCGGAGCTTTTGCAGGCGGTAAAATCAGTGACCGTTTTGGATTTTATTATACCCAGTTTTTATCATTATTGTGCGGCGGCATTTTATTTATTGTGCTTGGTCAAATGCAGAGCTATGCCGCCATTTGTATTTGTACTTTTTTTCTAAGTATGGTCAATGAAGCTTTCAGGCCTGCTAATGCTACTGCCATTGCATATTACAGCTCACCCCAAAACAGAACACAATCCTTTTCATTGGTAAGGCTGGCCATCAACCTGGGCTGGGGCATTGGCAGCGGGTTGGGTGGTTTGCTGGCATCCATCAACTATCATTTATTATTTTGGGTAGATGGGTGTACCAATATACTTGCTGCATTTTTATTACTGGCGATATTGCCCAAAATTACACTGGCACAGCAAAAGCAATTGCAAGAATCGAAACAAAAAAAGAGCGGTATTGTTGGTGCAGCATCGCCTTACAATGACAAACCTTTTTTAGTGTTTCTTGGTCTGCAGGTTTTATTTGCAACCTGTTTTTTTCAACTGTTTACCACCGTGCCTTTGTATTTTAAAGAAAACCTGCAGTTAAATGAATTTTTAATTGGAGTAGTAATGGGCATGAATGGCTTTTTGATTGCATTGGTTGAAATGGTGATTGTGTTTAAGTTGGAAGGCAGAAAGCCTTACCTCATACTGATGTCTTATGGTACTTTAATAATGGCTTTTTCTTTTTTATTGCTGAATATTCCGTTTGCGCATGGATTTATAATTGCACTGGTATTTATGTTTTTTATAACCGTATCAGAGATGATGGCCATGCCTTTTATGAACAGCTATTATATTGGCAGAAGTACTGAAGGCAATCGTGGACAATACGCAGCCTTATACACCATGGCATGGAGCCTGGCGCAGGTAATAGGCAGCAGCAGCGGAACACAGGTAGTGCAGACCTCCGGTTTTTTTAATTTATGGTGTGTGGTTGCTGCCATAAGTTTTATTGGTGCCGCAGGCTACCGGTACCTTTACAAACAAAATGTTAATAAGCATTTACCTGCAACCTGATTTTTTATTCTTACGTATTTTAAAACAAAGAGTATGAAAAAATTATTATTTGCATTGCTGTTTCTTGTTGTAACAGCCGGTATTTTCAGCCTCACTTCCTCCGCTTTTAGAAAGCCTATAGCAAAAATTACATCAGCGGGCGCAGCAGAAGGCTTTGTTGTGATGGAATTATTTACTTCGCAGGGTTGCAGCAGTTGCCCGCCTGCAGATGAGTTACTTGGTAAATATGCCGCACAAAACAACCCGGATATCATCCCACTTTCTTTTCATGTAGATTACTGGAACCGGCTGGGTTGGAAAGATTCTTTCAGCAATGCCAGCTTTTCACAACGGCAGCGGCTATACGAAAAATCCATCGCAAACAGTTCGGTGTATACGCCGCAACTAATTATAAATGGTACACAAGAAATGGTGGGCAGTGAGGAAAGTAAAATTGCGTCGGCTGTTATCAAAGCATTGGCTCTAAAACCGGCTGTGATCATAACCATCAGCAGGCAGGAGATTAAAGATGGTGAGCTTATTGTTCAATACAGCACAACGGGTAATATCGGGAACAATAATATCCTGGCTTTGCTGGTTCAAATCAGGGCTACCACTAAAATTAAAGCAGGCGAAAATAATGGGGCCACGCTTACAAGTTACAATGTAGTGAGAAGCATGGTATCAGTACCTGCAAAAGGAGCAGGTACTTGCATTGTAGCAATACCGGCTGGTTTTACCGCTAACAATTACAGCATTGTTTTGCTTGCGCAAAATGCCGGTAGTTTAAAAATAACCGGTGCTGTTAAAAAAAGCGCATAAAAAATCCACTGTTTTAAACAACGGTTTTAAAGTAGCATAATAATTATTTTTTACAACATTTTTACTAAAGTAACCGAAGTTGCTTTTGCAGTAATTGGTACAGACTGTCCCATTACATCAATTGTTCCGGTAACATCCATCGTGCTTTTATTTTCTTTTTGAATGTTACTTAACACATCTACCAAAACAGCCGAAACAATTTTACTGGTCATAACCGCATTCATGTCCATGCCCTGTAACTGCATGGTTTTATTAATGTCTAATACGCTGTTAACTGTAACGGCAGCCTGCTTATTGGCAATCGAATTCAGCTTGTACATTCTTTTTAATTTTACTCCTTCGCTTATGGTGCTATCCTGCCAGGTGTCACCTGCTTTTTTACTTGCAGGAATAACCAAAAATAAAACACCGGCAACATTGTCCTGCCCACCGCCCATCATTTCCATAATGGCCGACATAGGATTGCTGGAATCTGTGCTGTCATGTTTTGCAGTATCAGCAATCGCAACTATCGCTTTTCCTTCATTGGTTATTTCAACATCTTTGGGAACATTCAGTTTGTCTTTGTAAATAGCCCCTGCTTCTCCAGCCATATCCTCTTTTTTATTACTGTCAAAAGATTTCTCCTGGCCCATGCCACTGAAAGTAGATTTCATGGAAGTAAGCGTTTGTGTAATGGTGTAATTATTATTTTTACTGTCTTTTATATCGGCGCTTAATTTAGTGGCGCTGCCTATTTTCATTTCCATGCTCTGGCCCATCATTTCCTGGGTCACCTGTCCGTCGGAGGTTGATTCTATAACAAAATGCTGGCCTTTTTTAACCACAATTTTACCGGTGGGCGTTTGGGCAAATGTGGTAAAAGAGATTACCGATAAAAAAAGTACAATTGTTTTTTTCATGTTTTAATATTTTTTAGTGAGCAAATTTAATTACAATTAAGGGATATACATTTTGTTTAACAGTGAATTTGCAAATTTCGATATTACACTATTATAAAAACACCGTGATAAAGGATAGCATTAATTTAATAAACATTGAAATACTACAATTGTTTGTTATACTTCGCAAGGGGTAAATTAGTGATTCCTTAACTTGCTCATTTTTTAAACCTTAGTAGAATTATTCATTTAATATTGCCGACCT
>JAYUBR010000621.1:0-5306 GCA_043740775.1 Ferruginibacter sp.
ATTTTTCCAGCTCGCCCTTACTCCTGGCTTCGGATAATTTTTTTAATTGTTTCGACATCCGGATATCATTGTCTTTGTTTTCACAATAATTGAGCAGTAAAATCATTGCATTTAATTTAACCTGTTTTGTATCTTTTGCAGATGCTTTATTTTCCAATGTATATTTTGCCAAAGCGGCCATATAAAGCCCGATAAGATCATAATTTTCTTTCCCTATTTTTTCAGCCATATCCGTAAACGAAAATGCATAGTCAGGTGTTCCGTTCATCCATTTGCTGATGAAGCGCAAGCAATTTAAACGGTCTTTATTTTCTTTTTTAAATGGGATAGATAACAGGTAATTGGAAGTTTGTAAAACAAAAGGTTCTGCTGTTTTATAATCGGAAGTCTTCTCCATTTTAATCTGATCAAAATCGGGTAATGTTTGTGCATACAAATGACTGCAGCAAAAAGTAAAAATGAGTAAAAGAGATTGCCTCATAAATAAAATGTTGTTTTTAATAACCGGGAAAAAATATTTGAAACCGCAAATTACAGTATTCGTACACTTTTATCTTTTGTATTTTGGTAAGTATAATTTTGATGAAGATAATAACGAAAACCCACATTCAGTTGGTTCAAGCCAAACCAAACAGGGCAATGCATTACAGCCGTGTGCAATATCAATTGGTGTAATCGGGTGAGTAGAATTTTATTTTGTATTAAAGTAAGCTAACCCAAAATTTTTGAAACAAAATCTGAGTGAAGGCTGATTTTTAAAAAGGCTGCCAATCCTAAAATAATGCCGGTTATGCTTACTGAAGCGGCAAAATAAAGCAACCATTTTTTTTGTGTTAAAGAAGCAATACCCAGCATTGCGATTGAAATGGTTAACAGCGCATCGGTCATATCAAACTGATCATCAAAAAGGTTGATGTCATCGTATTGTTTCTGATACCCTTCTGCCTGTGCTTTTATTGTTGCCTTTTCCTTTTCATACCTTGCTATGTTTGCTTCGTATTTTTTAATAACGTCATTGTTTGTACCCGGATTCTGTACTTTTAAAATTTCCAATGAATTTTCTGCAATGGCCTGCTTTGTACTTTTTGCTTCAAAGTAACTCCATGAGTTTAGTGCATTGGCCTGTGCCTGCGACATGGCCTGTACGATGTTACCATCCTTTACATTGCACAGTGCCATAAATGTAGCGGTAATGGCTACCATCAGGGCAACCATGGAATTAATTTTATTTTTTTCAGCATGTTCCAATTGTTCCTGGATTGTTTCGTCTATCTCAGCCATAGCAATGATTATTTTATCCGGAAAGTTTATTTTTTACCTGTAAATTGATCAGTTTCTGCAGAAGAAATCTACATTCATTTTTTAAAATAAACAAATGTATTGTTACATCAATGATGTAGCCGTTGCCGGATTGTTAATGCCAAGGTTATGGAAACTTTTAGTGCAGGATTGGTATGGGATGAATACGGAGGAAATTATTGAAAATGGATAATCCAAACCAGTAAAAAAATTACAATAAGTAGCAAGATGGATCTAACTGAAGCAATATTTTTTTATACAATTCGGCGGCCAGGTAAGGTTTTGCTATATAATCATTCATACCTGCAACCAGGCATTTTTTTTGGTCGGTTATCAGTGCAGAAGCTGTTATGGCAATGATGGGTATATTGTTAAATTCTGCCACCATCTGGTGCCTGATTATTTCTGTTGCTTCATAGCCGTCCATTTCCGGCATTTGAAGATCCATCAAAATAATATCTGTTTTATTTTTCTTTAATTGCTCAATGGCTTCTTTGCCATGATTGGCCACATTAACAACTGCGCCCTGTTTGGTTAACAATTTAAAGGCTACTTTCTGGTTAACAATATTATCTTCCACCAATAAAATATGAATGCCATTCAATGAATTTTGCTTTTTATATGACGTGCCATTTTCAGCTTTTGTATCAGTGGGTGGCTGTAGTTGACCCTTTAAAATGTTGAGGTAAAATGTAAACACACTTCCTTCATGTTGTGTGCTTTTTGCTTGTATGGAACCACCTTGTAACTGAATTAACTGTTTGGTAATGGTAAGGCCCAGCCCGGTTCCGCCATACTTCCTGGTATTGTCTGCCGATACCTGCATAAAGCGCTCAAACACCGAGTCTACTTTGTCTTGAGCAATACCAATACCAGTATCAGCTACAACAAATTCCAATGCTACCGATTCTTCATTTTCTTTTAAAAGGTTGATGTTTACATTTACTTCTCCATGATGGGTAAATTTGATGGCATTGCCTACCAGGTTTGTCAGAACCTGGTTTAACCGGTAAGGATCGCCTGACAGTACCGGTTGTATATTTTTATCAATGGTGCAGTTTAATAAAATGCCTTTTTCATCAGCCTTGGATTGATTCATTTTAATACAACTGTTAATAAGATCAATGAAAACATAGTCATTTTGAAGAAGGGTAATTTTGCCGGCAACTATTTTGGTAAGATCAAGAATATCGTTGATGATGGCCATTAAATTGTTTGTTGATTCCTGGATGGTTTCTACAAATTCTTTTTGATCAATATTCAAATCAGTGCCTGCCAATAACTGCGTCATCCCAATTACACCATTCATGGGTGTTCTTATTTCATGGCTCATATTTGCCAGAAATTGTTCCTGTATTTTTCTTGCTTCCTCTGCCTCAATTTTTGCCTTTCCTGTTTCAAGCTCTGCATTTTTTCTTTCTGTAATATCCTGTATAGAGCCAATCATTCGAACAGCTTTCTGCGCATCATTATTAATAATGTAGCCCCTGGTATTAACATGGGCATAGGTTGCATCATTTTTTAAAAAACGGTAGTCGTATTCCCAGGAATTTTCTCCTTTTGCAATAGTTTCGGATAAACTCTCCACAACATTTTTTCTTTCTTCCGGGTGTAAACCTGTTACCCAAAAATCATTGGAAATGGTAGTCAGGTCTGCATTAGATGGTAAATAATTTTTTAAACCCTGACCTAACCATTTAACTTTATCTGTTACAAGGTCCCAGTCCCAGATAATATCGTTGGTGGCTTTTGAAATAATATCGTAGCGTTCGTTATTTTCTTTTAACAATTCAATATTTTTCTTTCTTTCTATGCTGTACCAAACTGATTTTTGCAACGATTGTGCATCATATTCTCCTTTTATAATAAAGTCCTGAGCG
Organism: Ferruginibacter sp.; assembly: GCA_043740775.1. Lineage (GTDB taxonomy): Bacteria > Bacteroidota > Bacteroidia > Chitinophagales > Chitinophagaceae > Ferruginibacter. The sequence continues at coordinate 3,180 of JAYUBR010000621.1, forward strand.
CCCAGCGAAATGGCTTTTAATGAAAGGGCAGTATCAGCCAATCCTGATAAAATAATTACCGGAATGGTGGAATTTATTTTGGATATTTTAAGGTAGGCTTCCAGACCAGTACTATCTGGTAAAAAAAAATCAAGAAATATTAAAGAAAAGGATTGCTGCCGCAGGTAACCGATTGCTTCCGCAATGGTAGAAGCCATTGTAATGCCGGAAATGGGTAGATGGGTATTTCCGAGGTGAGCTTCCAATAATACCTGGTCTCCGGGATTGTCTTCTATTATTAGAATTGAAATATTGTTTTCTTGGGGTTCCATTTTTGCTGTTTAATAATTATTTTTTTGAATTAATTGCCTTTAATATAATTAAACTAACGTCCAGGGATAGTTTCTATTGCTTGCTGATATAGCAGTGTTTCAAATTATCGGGGCATTTGCGAAAATGAACTGTTTAATAATAAAATTTTGTAATAATAAAATTATTGGTTTGTAGTAAAGTTCTTAGAAGCTGTTTAAAAATGATTTCCAGCATTCCTTATAACTTTAAAAGTAGCCGGTTTATAACATAAAAAACAGCACTTGCTTGCTTTTTACATTTACAAAATGGAAGTGAGATTTATTTAAGGATAAATAACAACAGCGATAACGCAGCAAAAAATTACTTTAAAAGAATGAGATCATAAAAAGTTTTACTAATTGCCTTATTGGCAACACACTTTTAAGGTGAGTTTTTCGTTATGTTTTGAATAGTAAAATTTTATTAGGGGTTACCAATTTTTAGCTTAATAACTTCAACAGGTTACTTGTATAAAACTGTACAATGAATTGCTTAAAATGAGGCCTTAAAACTGATATCCAATTTCATGAAATTCCTACTTAACTGCTTATTTTTATTGAGCTTTTCTGTTATTGCAAAAGCGAAGTGCCCGGTAAATACAGTTTGGTGGGGTGCTGCAGGCATTGCCAGCTACGGTAATAACGGATGTGGAATCATTGCTCCACCTGTAACTATCAGCAATGTTACACCAGCCCCGGTTTGTGCAGGCAGCACCGCCACAACGGCCAGTTTTACTACCACTGGCAAACCGGATCAATATTCTTTAACATGGGATGCTGCTGCCAATGCTGCCGGATTTGCAAATGTGATCAATGCTTCACTGATCAGTTCCCCAATTACAATCGCAATACCAGGCGCTGCAACTGCAGCAACTTACACCGCCAGTTTGATAGTAAAGAACAGTGTAACGGGAATAAGCAGTGTTGCTCAAAATATTTCAGTAACAACAACTGCTGCAATAATACCTTTATTTACAGCGGCACCCGCTATTTGCAATATGGATATTGCCCCGGTATTGCCGTTGATTTCAACCAATGGAATACCTGGTACATGGAGTCCTGCAGTGGTTAATAATACTGCTTCCGGTACCTATACTTTTACGCCTGCCTCAGGCTACTGTGCAACAGTAACTTCCTTACCGGTAACAGTGCTCGCTTTGCCTGCTGTATTTGTAATTGGCACTACCACTGTATGTTCGGGTACAGGTGCCAATATTATTTTTAATGGAACACCCAATGCCACCGTTACATACAATATTGATGGAGGTGCCAATCAAACAGTTGGTTTAAATTTTTTAGGTTTTTCCATTATCCCTACTGGAAATTTATTGGTAAACACTACTTATAATTTAGTAAGCGTAGCTTCTGCAACATGTTTCAAATTACAAAGCGGATCAGCAATCATTACAGTTTTACCAGCTTTAACGGCAAACATAGTCGCTGTCAGTGCGGTTATTTGTGAAGGCACCGGTACTAATATTTTATTCAATGGAACACCCAATGCCACTGTAACCTATGATATAGATAGTGGGGCAAGCCAGACAATTTTATTGGATGCAACCGGCGCAGCATCTATTGCAACTGGAAATTTATCAGCCAATACAACTTATAACCTGGTAAGTGTTGCAGGCTTAAATCTATGTTCACAACCGCAAACCGGCTCCGTATTAATAACGGTCAATTCTTTGCCCACGGCCAGTATCAATGGCACTGCTACAATCTGCCAGGGCAGCAGTACTACCATTAATTTTATTGGTACACCAAACGCAATTATAACCTACAATGTCAATGGAGGTGG
>JAYUBR010000622.1:0-16229 GCA_043740775.1 Ferruginibacter sp.
TCAATCAACTGTTTGACAAAAATTATCTACAATCTTTCAAAGAACTAAATCCTAATCAATTGAATCTCTTTTGATTACAATGGGATGCTAGTGATTCAAGGTCTTTATCTGTTTCAACCTGTATCTGATAATCTCCATTACCCCAATGCCCTTTCTCTGATACATCTTCCGCAAGTTTTTTGGGGTCGTCTAATTTTCCCTTCTTTAGATTAATCCATATTTTCAGTGAGTTTTTAAGAATACATACATCTGTGAAAACTTTGCTATCCTTACGAAAACCTATCTCCATTTTCTTAGGCTTTATTTCAATGTCATCTGCCAATTGAATAATTCCTTGCCTGAATTTTTGATACAGTTCTGCTATAGGTTCGGTTGTTTTTGAAATATGCTCTTCTTCGGTATAAACCTTTATTTCTTCTGTTACTTTTTTGAGTGCTTCCTTATTTTGGGTTAATGGCTTAATACTTTCTGCTGAATTTGATTTCTTAACCGAATTAATGATGATGGTGTCGTTGTCAAACTGTTTCACTTCCCACAATTCAATGGCAATGTCTTTGAAATTGGTTGCCTGAATTTGATTGTCGGTAAAATTGGTGGAAACAAAAGCTACTCTTGTCTGGCTCCAATCTATATCCTCTCTTTTCATATTTTTTTTCAGGCTTTCATTATACTCTACAATAAAATCGGCTTTGTTTTCCAGCATCAAACTGAGGTATGTAAAGCCCTGGTCAACTACGCTGATGTTTTTATCTCTTTTGTATTCGATAATGATAAAGGCACAAGCCTGTGGATCATAAGCCAGTGTATCAATCCTTTTGTTTTTTATGGTGAACTCACTCTTAACCAATTCAAGCCCCATGATGGCAGGCAGGTTTTCTTCAAAAACTTTTTGAATGTCTTTCTCCAATTTGAAAGGTTTTTCTTTTACCTCTTTTAGTTTGCCTGTTTGGTTAATGTATAGTGCCATTTATTATGGATTATTTATTTTGACAATTCGGAAACTCTTGCAACTCTCTTATAAACAATGTCTTTAAACTCTTTGAAATGTTCCTTTCCGCATTTTATTTTTAGTTTTTCACTTCCTCTTAATTCACCACCAGCACTTTTTGTTTCTGCTACGAAATAGATTTTGGTTTCATTTTTAAAAACTAGTGCCCAGTCAGGATTGTATGTGCCGATTGGTGTATTGATTTTAAACCAGAAAGGCAGCTTGAAATAAAACTCCACATTTTCACTGCTCTCACAATCTTTTGCAAACTGGCTTTCCACATCAGATTGCAAGGGAATCAGGTTTTCGTAGATTGTTTTATCCGGTTCGGCAACTGCATGAGTGAATTTGTCAACATAAATTTCCAGTTCATTGTCCTCAAACAATTTCATCTCATAAACTTTGCCGCCAATTTTTTCATACTTAATGCCTTCAATCATTAATTCATATAGTTGCTGTCTTATTGCAACCACTGCATTATCCATGAATAACTGAGGATTTATAAGCACTTGGGAAATACGGCCTGACTTCTTTATGATTTCAAGAATGGTGGAACGGGTTAATTCAGTCTTGGATTGAATGTATCCCAACATATCCGGCATTTCCACTGGAAAGCCGTAATCATCATTACCGCTATCGCTGAGTAATTGTCCTTCCACACCCTGGTCTGTAATTACTACTCTGTTCTTATTGCTTTTGATAGATGGCTTCTTTGTTTCCGGCATTTCTTTTACTGCCTTTGCAGCAAACGTGATTAGCTCGGTTGTATCGTAATTGACACTGTATTTGGTATGGAACTTTATTTTATCCCATATCTGCAAAAACTTTGGATCGGCCTCAAAGCCTTTGCGAAGATTTACTTTTTGTTTACTGCCTTTGTCTTTAATTCTGCCGGTGAAATGTACACCGCAATCTTGTTCAATTTCTTTTTGCAGGGCCTTTGCAAATTCATCGTAAGATTCATTGGCAACTACTGTAAGTCTGTTTATATTTCTATCAAATATCCGCTGGCCTTCCTGGTTTACGCTGAGGCGTAGCCCACGGCCAATTTCCTGCCGTTTTTTAATTTCAGATTTTGTTTCATTCAATGTGCATATCTGAAAAACATTGGGATTGTCCCAACCTTCTCTTAATGCAGAGTGACTAAAAATAAAACGCAGCGGCGTATTTATATCAAGCAGTCTTTCTTTATCCTGCATGATGAGTTTATAAGTATCATCATCGGCCTGGGTTTCTCCACCGGTGTCTTTTACCTTCCCTTTATTATCCTGTGAAAAATAGCCTTCGTGGAGATTTTCCACCCTATTAGGTATTAAATCTTTAAACACTGGTTTAGCAATTTCTTCCTGATATATTTCTTCAAACCATTTGGCAAATCTTCCGGCAACTTTGTTGCCATTTACATCATACTCCCGATAGTTTTTTACTTTATCAATAAAAAACAAGGAGAGTACTTTAATGCCTTTGCTGCGAAACTGCTTTTCCTTTCTTAAATGTTCTTCCACCGTTTTACGAATCATAAATTTCATTACCTCGTCATTCATGCCGCCTTGCGACTGACCAACGCCTAATATCACTCCGTTGGTAAATTCTATTTGCTGACTTCCAAAATCAATCTCGTAAATCTTTAATCCATCGTAACGGTCATTACGGCCAGACAGTTCAAACAAATCATTTTTTCTTGCATTGGCCGTAATTGTTTTTCGCTTTACTCCGTCAGGTGTATTTACATCTATCTTTATTTTGGCTGTAATGCTATTGCCCGACCTGTTAACAGATTCAACTTGTATGTAAGCACTGTTAAAATCATTTTCACTTAGCACTGAATCAACCTCTATCTGTTTTACCAAACCCAAATCATAAGCCTTAACTGGATTGAGTGAATACATGAGGTTGTATAAATTGGTATGTGTAGCTGAATAACGAAGTGTGCAAAGCGGATTCAGATTTTCAATAGCTCTTTTCCTTATCTCCGTTTCCATGTTTTGTGGTTCATCCACAATAACGATTGGGTTAGTGCTTTGAATAAATTCAATAGGTTTTTTGCCAGTGAGTTTATCCGTTGTTTTATTGATAATGTTCTCGTCTTTTGCAAATGAATCAATATTGATTACCAAAATCTGGATGGCATTACCACTTGCAAAGCCACGAAGGTTTGACACTTTCTTACTGTCGTACACTTCTGGGTTTACCTGTACTTTATCATACAGTGTTTGAAAATGTTCCTGTGTGATCTGTAAGTTTTTTAAAACTCCTTCCCTAATGGCAACTGATGGAACAACAATAACAAACTTCTTAAAACCATACAATTTATTTAGTTCAAAAATGCTACGCAGGTACACATAGGTTTTACCTGTTCCAGTTTCCATTTCTATCGAAAAATTCATTCCTTCAAGGGCTTCTTTATCATTCTTAATTTCATTGGCTGTTTGAATGTTTTTTACATTCTCCCAAATCTGTTCTTCTGATAAAGTAAGCCTGTTGCCAAAGCCATATTCAGAATGCAATGCACCTGCCTGCTGTACGCTGAACTCAAAATCGCCACCATTCAAAGGTTGCCCTTCAAATATATCGGTGATGGACTTGATTGCATCCAACTGGTATTCCTGGTTACTATCGAAATGAAGTTTCAAGGCGTTGTTGCTTTTAAGATTATTGTTTCAATCCAGTTTTTAAATCGGGGACATTTAGCCAGAACTGGTGTTATTCCATTTTCAAGAGCAATCATAGGCCCATGAAATGGCTTGATATATCTCTTTGGTATTTTCGTAAAAATTTCTTTCATCCTCACAGATGGAGCAGTTGCCGGACCATCATTAATCATTTCGGGATTCGGATACTGATTTATTATGTACTGGGCATGATTTACAATTTTAGGAAAGTAAGTTTGGAATCCTTTAATATCCGAGAAAAGCAAACCTTCAAACTCATGTAATTGAATGTAAGGAACCAACCTTGCGTTATTAAAATCATTGCTTATTTCCTGTTCAATTAATTGTACACTATCATTTCTATACGGCAAGGCCAAAGCCGCCGTGTAACCAGGGAAGTCCTTACGCAGTTCGTAAAAATCTATCAAAGAAGTAACAATACAATTTGGGTCTGAAACCAAAAGCTTATCTGCATAATCCCGGTATCTTGCATAAGTAATATCACCGCCGTAATAACCGGGGCTTGTTTCAAGTGGTATAGGCACGGAGTTTATAATGTCGAAGCCGTTCAAATAGGGGGAAATTGAGTTGTTTACAAACTCTTCTTCTGTAGGCCCCTCAACAATTATATTTATTGTTCTCATCGTGGCCGCCCTCCTAAAATGTTTTTCTCCCACAATTCCCCTAATGAGTAATCTTTTAGCCAAACAGACAGTGATTCTTCGGACTGCCGCTTGAAGACCGTTTCATGATTATTTTCCCTTTGTACTACTAAAATATCTTCCGGGGTGAATTCATTAACAAGGTTAACTGACTGAGTTGAAATAATTATTTGCGATGAATCAGAAACGCTTTGCAACATAGCGGCCAACTTACTGATTGCAAACGGATGCAAACCTAATTCTGGCTCGTCAATAACAATTGTGGCTGGTGGCTTGGGCTGTAAAAGAAGTGTTGCCAAACAAATCATTCGCAAAGTACCATCTGATAAATTATGTGCTGTAAACAATTGGTCAAATCCTTTTTCCTTCCATCTTAGAAATATCTGTTCGGAGTTTATTTCATCCGGCATTAAATAAAAACTATCAAAGAAGGGAGCAATTGACTCTACTACTTTTTCTATCATCTTAAAGCTTTCAGGATTGGCCTCCTGTAGCCTGTAAAGAAAGGCTGCAAGATTTCCACCATCTTCCTGTAAATAAGCATAATCTCTTAAATTACAAGGTTGCTTTACTTTAGAGTTAAATCCTGTATCATGAAAATGAAATAGTTTCAGTGCATTCAAATTATCCCTTAAATAACCCGACCTGTGCCAGCCATGATTTTTCAACTCACTTTCCATCCGTGTAGTATTTTCAATTGACAAGTCGCCTTGTGTTGTATTAGTCCATTCTTCCTGAAATATCAAACTTCCGGATTGGTCTGGAATTAAGGTGAAAGCATATTCATTTCTATATTCATTATCAAAAGTGATGGTACCACTTAAATAACTGGAATATTTACGGCCAAAAAATAAAAAATTATCGGCTCTGCCATTCTGTATAATATACGTTTGTAGCTCTCTTGTATACAGCTTATTCAGAAATTTAAAGAAGCTGATAAAATTACTTTTACCAGCACCGTTTGCACCTATCAATACGTTAACTGGCTTAAACTCTACAATACCAGAATCCTTAATGGATTTAAAGTTTTGTATCCGAATAGACTGTATGCCCATTTTGTTGAGTTATTAAATTGTTTTAAAATCTATTTCTGCATCTTTCATTTGCAGAACAGTATTTGTTTTTAGCTGGTCGTTGCCGTTAAATAGATTATCTAATGTGATAACCTTCTTTGGTTTAGCGGCAATAATTTGCTGAATAGTTTTATCATCTAACTTCTGCAATGCAATGATGAGTTCTCCATTTGCAATTGCAAAATAGTGGCCTGTTTTTTCAACTTTATCTGTAAGCTGATAACCTGCTTTCAGTATTAACTCATACAACATATTTTGCTCGGGGCTGTTGGCATGTACCGGGTCGGTAAATGCTTCTAATTGCTGCATTAAATTTTCTTCATTTACATCGTTACTACGCCATATTTTGAAATTAGAAGGAGATAGTTTAAATACTTTGAAACCTAAATCCTGTTTCTCATTATCAAACATATCTGCTTTTTCTGCTTTCTCTTTTTCAATTTTCTTAATAACACTACGGATTCTTTCCTTTGATATATCTGCAATTGTCTTGAAGCCTGCTTTAAAAGCCTCCGAGGATTCTTCGCAAACCTCAGGCAACTGAACAATTATAAATTTACGATTACCACTTTCTTTATTCATATTAATAACTGCATGTGCAGAAGAACCTGAACCACCAAAAAAATCAAGTATTGTATCTTCTTCATTAGTGGTAAGACCAATTAAATCTTGTAGCACTTCCGTATTTTTCGGAAAGTTAAAAACTCCTTTACCTACATATTCCTCTACTTCTAACGTTGCAGAGCGACCATCCCGATAAAATACAGAAGCGAAAGGTTCACTATCAATATCTTTCAAATAGCTTTTACGACAGGGGATTGTTGTTTCATCTTCGCCAAAGTGTATCAATTGGGGAGTTGCCTCTAATGCTTCCTTTGTTCTGTTTTCATCCCATCTCCAACCAGTTGAAGGTTTTTTACATGGTTTCCCGGTTACGGGATGGATAATATCATATCGAGGTCTTGATGTTCTGCCATCATCGGGGCCTGCAAAATTATCGGGGAAGTATAAGCCTCTATTATCGGAATATCTATAGTGTTTATGATTAACTCTTACATCATTTTTTGGAAGGTTTTTATACCAATTTTGCATTGCTGCTGAAATCAGTAAATGATTACTCCCAAATTGTTCTTTGAAAGATTCATATTGTGCTAAAACCTCATCAGCACCATCTTTTTTAATCCTCCAAATTCCCTTTTCTATTGAATAGAGTTTATTTTTTGCATAAACAAGAATGTACTCATGAATTGAAGCAATTAATTTTGCATCACCTTTTTTTGATTTTTGCCATACTATTTGCGCTACAAAATTCTCCTCACCAAAAATCTCATTCATGATTAACCTCAAATTGTGTACTTCATTATCATCAATGTGTACGAATATCACTCCATCATCTTTTAATAAATTTTTAGCAAGAAACAGGCGAGGATACATCATGCTCAACCAACTGCTATGATAATGGCCACTATCCTTACTGTTTTTGCGAAACATACCTTCTTTCATCAGGTAGCCTTCGCTGTCCTTGTCGCCAATGCGCTTCTGATATTCTTCTTTAGTTTCTTTAAAATTGTCAGGATAAATAAAACTATCGCTGCCGGTATTATAAGGCGGGTCTATCTCAATACACTTTATTTTATTGTAATAGCTTTTCTGTAATACTTTTAGTACTTCCAGGTTTTCGCCTTCAATAAAAATATTTTCTGTTGTATCAAAATTTATTGATTCATCCGGCAATGGCTTTAGTGTTGCTGTAGTAGGCACTTGCAATACTTTAAAGGCATCAGATTTGCCTGCCCAATTGAGTACATATCTTTCATTGGCAAAATTGATGTCGTCGCTAAAAGTGGCTTTCAATTTTTCCCAATCCAGTTTGCCTTCGGTAAAAAGGTTAGGAAATTGCTCTTTTAGTTTAGCAAGGTTATCCTGTTCTATATTTAATGATTCTCCATTCATTACTTCTTTTTAATTTTTTTAGATACAGATTTTAATGCGTCGCCTGCATTTGCTTCATTTTTTATTACATCATACAATTGGTCGGCTAACCAAAGTGTGAGCAATTCATCTTTGCTCACTTTCAATATTTCAGCTAAAATGATAATTTGCTCTTTCTTAATTGGCCGTTCGCCTCTTTCCATTTTACTGATAATAGAAGTATCTATATCCAGCTTTGAGGCTACCTGCCGTAACAGCAATTTTTGCTTTGTCCTGAGTTCTCTTATTCTATCACCAAATTGAGTTGCCATTGTAAAAATATTGACTTGACAAATATTGGCAAATATAAGAATAAGAAGGGAAAAAAATATACCACAAAGTGGTAATAGCAGATTGTAAGGAAATTGAGGAAACTAAGGATTTAGGAAATCTTAGCTACGCCGCTGTCAGGCTATAGCCTGACAACAGATAAGTATTTGTAAAGTTATAACCTGACAACGTACTGTTTCTACCGTTCCTTAACTTCCTCAACATCCTGACTCTCCCCGGCTACAGATTGGGCCGTTTTTGCATTGGGATTTAGATAATGGTCCTGCTTCTCCCGATGAATCAACTCCTTTTTGGCAAACATGGTAATGTAGCCCTCGGCTGTTTTATCCGGAATGGACAAGGCAGCGGCAGTTTTTAAGTAAGTCTGCCGATTGAAACTGGCCGGTAAGGCATCTAAAAACTTTTCTTTTTGGTTCTTACGCTTTGGCAGCGGTGCCTCTTCGGGCAGTTCTGAAAATACTTTGCTGGCATGTTTTACCAGTACCCTGATGATTTCAAGCGTAGATTGAAAATCTCTTTCCTCACAAATAATGCGTTCCGGCAAATCGCCATGCTCCATGATTCGCAAAGCAGACAGGATCATCGCAAAGCGGAAGGCTATAATGCCCAGCCGTCTTATGGTGGCCATATAATCGAGCCCCTGTAAGCTGAGGTAGGTAGCTTGTATTTGTACAAAGAAGGCATTGAACTGTTCCTGTTGCTCTGCTGTAAAGCAGAACTGTATTTCGGGATTGCTGGCCAGTGTTTGGTATAAGCCGAAAAAATCATTTCCTAACTGATCGAAATAATCCATCCAGGCCATTGTCGGAAGTGATGGCAAATACATTCTTCCATACCGGTTGAATATTCATGAAGTAAAAAATGAAACGGCTAAATAATCCATTCTCCGCATTTGGGATTAGACTTGAAACCTGCTTTGGTGTTCCGGTAAACATACCTGAAAGGCAGGGGCTTTCAATATCTACATACTCCCTGTCGGTCCTTCGATAATAGGAAATGGTTTCGTGGTGAAATGCCTTACGGAACCCGTCACTGTAATTTCCGTAATCGGTTTTAAATGCCTGCGCCAGGGTATCGCCTTCGGTTTCAAACATCAACCCTCTGCCTTCATTGTCGAACAACAACTGAAAAACTCCGGTGGTGCTATTGTTGGCAGGTATGAACAGCATTTTTTCCGGCGGCTTGCCGGGTTTTTCTGCATTGGGGTCTTTACCTTTCTTTTCGTTGTAGTCCATCATTTCCAGTTCAAACTGTTGCTTTAGCAACTTGGCCTGTTCTCTCATATACTTATGAATAGGTTTTACCAATTGCTTGCAATGAACCAATCTTCCTTTACCGGCAGATGCCTGGGCAGTGATGAATATGTACATATTGGAGTAAATTTTTTTTCCATCATAAATACCAAAGAGTTTATGAAAACAGGCACTGAGTGTAACGATAGTACCGAGCAATAAAATATCCCTTTCTTCATTAAAGGTGGCAATCTTTACCACCTTTTGTAGAAATTCCGGAAGCTGCGGATAGATAGTTTCAGGAAAGGTTGGCAGCCCATCAGCGATGGCAGCTTCCTTATTGATATTAATACCAGCTTGCTTTGCATGATAGAAAAATGTTTTGAGGGTAATGCCCTGGCCGTTTGCCTTCAGGCAATTGTTGTATTGTGTTTCACATTCGTTTTGCGAATAAGCCGGATAAAATTTACTGATGCGGTGAAAATAATCTCTGCCGGATTCACCAAAGCCATCTGCTAAAGCAAAACCTATATCTCTCCAATCGCTGTAAGCGGTTGCAATGTCTATCTGCTTTGTTTCAATTTGCTGAATGATGGTCTCTATTTCTGTAATATCTTGATTGGCTTCCGGCGGATCTGTATTTATTTTTTGCTGGCCTGGTTGCTCCAACCATTCCAACGGATTGAATATCTTTTTGTCCATTGTTATAAATATTTAGGATTGATAAATGGCGCTGCATCCTGTGGCAGGAAGCAGGCTCTTGAAACATCCTTACCAGACTGGTCAACTTCTAACTGGTAAGTATGCCTGATGTAATTGGCTACGGCTTTAAAAAAATCCTGCTGCTTTGCTTTGGTGAGGTCAATTGGTATTACCCATTTTAAGCCATCACCGGATGGAGAAACAAATAGTAATTCTGTTTCAAAATATTCATCCACTAAAAGCCTGGCTTTTAATTCGGGAATATCTACAATGTGATCAAAGTCAACCGTGATTAAACCTGAATGCCTGAGCAAAGACTTGTCATTGCGTTTTGAGAATGTACCAGAAAAGGTTACATAATCAAATACAGATGCTTTGTATCTTCTTGCTTCCTGTTTGTCGGCAATGCTGCGGAGTGTATTGGTACATTCCGCAAAAGCGTTGCCTTGCAGCAAGTGATATACTTGCAACAAATTGATTTCCCTGTGAGGGACCGTGTTTGTTACCGGTGCTTTGAAATAGCTGAAAAAAGGAATGGCAATTTTTACGGGCTGCGGTTGCGGAGCAACCAGTGCTATGACTGCATTACTGTAAAAGTCTGATTGCTTTCCGATACGCAAGCTGAGTTCTTCATTCAGTTTTTCGTTAAGTTCTTCACCCTGCAAATTGTAATGCAATGCAGCAAAGTCAAAGACATTGCCTTTGCTGATGCTGTTTTCCAAATCATAATGCTCTGCACAATTGTTTACTATCTGAATTTTCAATGTTGGTTTATTGTCATTGAATGGATTCTTAGTTGGTTGGCAGTCCCTTCCCGAAAGGGAAAGGACTGTATCACCCGGATAGTATTGGCCCAACACATGGGAATAAATATTCAGCCCGTAATGTGTTTTATTCAAGATGGCTTCTTTACTTATTTCCATGGTCTGTTGGTTTTGATTGTGAGTAATTGGATTCCAACAGATTTTCAATGTCGGCCACTTTATAATAAAACTTGCCATTGATGCGGCTGTAAGGAAGTGTACCGTTATCCCGGAGGGATTGCAGTGTCCGCTTACTGATGTGCATGGTCTGCATCACATCCTGGCCGTCAATCCATGTTTCTTTGAAGTTGTCCAACTTCGATTTTTTCAATGCCAATACATAAGCCCTGATTACTTCAAAATCACGAGTTAGCTGCATGAGCAGATTCATAACTTCTGTCATAGCTTTACCCTCCCTTTTTTGATTAGGAAATCAGTTGCCATCGTTTCTATTTCATCCTGAGAAGTAGTGCGGTTGCGGAGCAACCAGGCTTCCAACTCTATCCTTTTGAAATAGACTTTTTTGCCATTCGGCTTGTAGTACGGAATGGCCGCAGTACTTGTCATTTTGTACAAATGCGACTGCGATAGTTCTAAATATTCGCAGGCTTCGTTGAAATTCAGTACTTCTTTGTGTACTAATTTCTGGCTCTCGAGGAGCAGTTCGATGCGTTCTAAACGCTGTAATAACTCATCCATCTTTAAACTATTTAAAGTGTTTTAAAATGGACTACTGGCCAATAGTCATCATTGATATTCAATGACAAACCAAAGGTGAAAACAAAGCGTTGGAAGTGTTGAAAGTGGAAATTTGGGTAAGGCTGAAAGCCTTATCAGCAAAGGGTTTTATAAAATAAGTGGAAATTTGAAATGGTAAATTGACAGCAAATTACCGCAATTTAGCAGGAAGGTAATCTGTCAATCCAATACCTTGCCTCGACAAAATCAGCTAACTCAGTGGGTTTGTAGCCCCAAGTTTGAAATTGCTTAAATGTATTAGATTCATAACGATGGTCTAAAAACTTACGAATATCAATGGGCTTAATATCTTTTTTCTTTTCAAAGTTTCTTTTATTGAAATATCCTTTTTTAATCAGTGTTTGAAATATAGCTGCCATCTCCTGAATCTGACCATATTGATTACTAAAAGTATAATCAACATTAATTAAACCCTGAGAAAATAATTCTTCCTCGAAACGGGAAAATCTATTGGCGTCTTTGACAATAGTTTTATAGCTAAGTACACCTTTTTTATCTGTACGAAAATCAAAAGCTTTTGGTATAAACTGAACTGTATCAGGTTTTGTATTCACCTGTGAAACTGGTGTAGGTAATTTTATCTTTTTTGCCTCAATAAGAAAAGATTTTGATGAAGGTTGCTCCAAAAAATATATTGAATGCAATTCCTCTTCTGATACAACATCTTCTTTAAGGTAGACTTGAAACGCTTCCTGAATTTCGAGGTATATTCTTATCAACTGATATTTCAGGAATTGTATAATGTAGGTTTCATCAAAAAAATATGCTGGTACAGATTTACTTTTTGTGCCGGTTAAAAATTGGTCTAAATAATACTGATTGTCTTCAATGGCTTTACTGGTTTCTTTCAACTTTTGAGAAATAACTTTTGCAAGTGTAGTATGTACCCAATATTTTTTTTCAACTACTTTTTCTGCACCTGCAACGATGCTATGAAAATTGTGTTGGTACTGGGTAGCCTCGTTTTCAATCAAGGCATGATAGTATTTACGTTTTGCCGTAAGCGGCTTTTGAAAAGCAACTTCATACAATGGCTGAAATGAAAAAGCCTCTTTGCTAATTGTCAGCATCAATTCTTTGTACTTGGATTCCGACACATCTCTTTTCTTCCAGGGCCGAAGGTCCAGAAACAATATGTTGTGATATAGGCTTAACTCATTGTTCATAAATCCAGTTTGATACGATTAGCAGCTTCCTGTTTTTTCTTATCCATGACTTTTGCATAAACCTCCGTTGTTTTTAAATGCCGGTGACCTAATAATTTTGATACGGTATAAATATCCGTACCTAAATTTAATTGAAGTGTTGCATATGTGTGCCGGCCCAGTGAAAAGTAATGTGTTTGGTGATCCCTGCTTTCATTACCCATTCTCTTAATTTGAGGTTATTCCAGGCACTGTACTTTAAACTGCTAAATACTTTTTCTTCCGGCTTTCCTCTTTCGCCTAATAAAGTAAATGCCTGTTCTGATATGGGTAATGTTTCGGCTCCTTTGGTTTTCTTCTGCCTAAAGCGGATGTAATAATTATCGCCGGAAGATTGCACTTCGGACCACAGCAGTTTTTCTATATCTGACCAGCGTAGCCCGGTAAGGGCAGAAAAAATAAAAGCATTTTTTAAGATCGGCATTTCACAGGTTGCATTAGCTGCAGCCTGCAATTCTTCTATGGTAAGAAACTCCCGGCTGGCATCATCCGGCTTTATTCCTTCAACTTGTACACCTGGATTGATTTGAATAATGCCATCCTTTATGGCTTCTTTTAAAGCTGCTGAAACTTTGCCGTAATAAGAAGATTGTGAATTAATGGAAAGAGCTTTTCCATTTGATAGTTTGGCTTTGTGCTTCAGGTATGTTTTGAAATCTTCCAACCACTTTTTATCTATGTCAGAAAACCTAACGTCAAAGGTTGCGAATTTTTGCAGGTGCTTTAATACGCTATCCCAATTACCATAATTGCCCTGGCTCCCTCTCCGCTGCTCTGTCAGGTTCTCAAAGTATTTCAGGAAACTTCCTTTTCCCTTTTCTGTATCCTTAAATCCAAACTCTCCGTTTTTTATTTCCAGTAACTTCTTGGCCCGGATGGCTTCTGCTAAGTTTAGCATTTTTTCATTGTGCCTATTCTGCTCCGGCGTTAGCCTTCCCTTCTTCTGCTTTGGGTGCAGATACATTTCTAAGTATTGGTATTTGCGTTTTCCCTGATCATAGTAATCAAGGTACAGGCTTATCATTCCAGCCTTCTGTCTTTGGCGAAGTGTTACGTTCATGATGCATTGGTATTGAAGAGTTGATTAATAGCGGTTCTGGCAATACGGGTATTGCGGCCAAGTTTGGCAGCCTTTAACTGGCCGTTATCTATCAGGCGGTAAATGGTCCAGCGACTTGCATTGATTAACTGGCAGGCTTCTGCTACAGTGAGAAATTCCTTTTGTGAAACATCAGGATTGAAAGGCTTTAATGCAGCTTCTCTTTGAATGACTGCTCCTATTTTTTCATTGCGTTTGATACGCTTGTACAACAACCTGGCACAGTTCAGGGAACATGAACGTGTGACGGTTCTTTTTGCGATGTATTGGTTACCGCAAACTTCACATGTCTTTTCTATACGAATGTTACTACTCATTGTTGTTGCCTGTTGTTGCTGATTGTAGCCTTGTGTAGCTGGATGTAGCTGTATGTAGCATCATTTCGCTTTTTGTTGCCCCGGGCAACGGGCAACAGGATTGGGCAACAATCAGGCAACAAATTTACAACAAAATAGGCAGGCGGGCAACAAAAAAAGGAAGAAAGATTTTTTAAAATCCAGCATTGACAGGCATTACAGGATAAAAGGAAGTTAGACTACTTTCCGATACAAAATTTACTAAATATAAAATCCAGCACATCTTCATTGGAAATATCGCCGGTTATTTCAGAAATATAATGAAGGCAACGTCGGATATCCAGTGCCAGCAAGTCTCCGGGTAATCCATTGTTCAACCCGTTTTCAATATCATCCAATGATTGTTTAACCTGCTGTAATGCTTCCAGGTGGCGGGCGTTGGTAACAATCACACTCTCTGAAGAAGGGAGTTCATCAACTGTTGATTTGAATATAATATTTTTAAGCTCTTCTATGCCCATTTTATTTTTTGCAGAAATAAAATGGATATTATCAATACCGCTAAACTTTTCATTAATTGCCGTAGCGGTTGTTATATCAGCTTTGTTTCCCACCAATATAAGTGTATTGTTATTTGGTTGCAATTTATTGGAAATCGTTTTCAACTCGTCTGCGCTTACTTCATTTACATCAAAAATATATAATACAACATCGGCAGATTTCATCTTTTCCAAACTTCTTTCTATCCCAACCAATTCAATACTATCAGTGCTGTGTTCCCTGATACCTGCAGTATCAATCAACCTGAATAAAATGCCATTGATGTTAAGCATTTCTTCAATTGTATCTCTTGTAGTGCCGGCAATTTCACTTACTATTGCCCGGTTTTCATTCAAAAAAGTATTTAGTAAAGTTGATTTGCCTGCATTGGGCTTACCAATGATGGCAACACTTACACCATTTTTTATAACGTTACCCAATTGAAAAGACTGTAATAACCGGCTTGTGGTAGTTTGCGCAGATTGTATTAGCTGGTAAAATTTTTTACGGTCGGCAAACTCTACATCTTCCTGGCTAAAGTCCAGTTCAAGTTCTATCAACGCTGAAAAACTAATCAACTCTTCCCGCAATGCTTTTAATACTTCGCTAAAACCTCCGCGGATATTGTATAGCGCTATTTTTTGCGAAGCGGCGGTATTGCTGGCAATTAAATCGGCTACTGCTTCTGCCTGGGTTAAATCAAGTTTTCCATTTAGAAATGCCCGTTGGGTATATTCGCCTGGTTTGGCAATTCTGGCTCCATGGTTTACACAAGCCTGTAGTACCTGCTGTTGAACATACGGACTGCCGTGGCAACTAATTTCCACTACATCTTCACCGGTATAACTTTTTGGCCCTTTAAATAAAGACACAACCACTTCATCAATTAATTTATCCCCGTCTTTAATTAAGCCTACATGTATTGTATGAGAAGGCTTGCCAGATAAATTTTTGGAAGAAAATAATGTATTGATAATTTCAAAAGATTTATCACCGCTAAGCCTTATAACCCCGATGGCTCCAACTCCTGGTGGTGTTGCCAGTGCAACAATGGTATCCTGCCATCCGGATAATTTATTTGTCATCCGGCAAAGATAAACCAGTATTAAAGTGATTTGTGTTGCAGAAAATAAAATTGGCAGTTTTAGTTTGGCTGGCGCAATAAGTATTTACAGTCAGTTTCATCCATCTCTGATGTGTAATAATGCTTTACATCATTAATCGTCACTTCATCCAGCACATCAACAAAGTTTTGAAAAGTACTTTCATCTGATGGTTTTATAATCATTACAAAATCATCAGATGTGCCCGTTATTTTTTGTACCGTTTTTCTTTTTTGTAAAATAATATCCCTGATTCCTTTATCTCCAAAAAAAGTTTCTTTTAAAACAACGTTAGCTCCTGGCATTCCTTCATAATATTTTATCACATTATCCTTTTTTAAAAAAATAGTTAATGCGCAGGATTCACAAATAGCGTCACGTGGCGGCACTTTATCGTAAGGCATATTCATATTCATTACAGAGGGTGTAGAAAGTGTGGTAGTAAATACAAAAAAAGTAATCAACAAAAAACCAAGGTCAACCATCGGTGTCAAATCAATCCAGGTATTCTTTTTTACAAATACAATTTTTTTGTTTTTGTTGCCTGGTTTTTTATTTTCAATTTCTGCCATGATAATTAGTTTCAATTAAGATGATGGCAAGATATATTTCCACATATTATTTCAAAAATATTTTCTAAACCCTATAATTTTTATTCGCCTTAACCTGTTTAAAAATTGTAAAGGAATAGCTAAAAAAATCCGAACAGTATTGTGCTGAATAAAGGGCAAAAAAATCCCCTTACAAAATTGTAAAGGGATAACTAAAAATATACATTTAAAAATCTTATTGGTCCTGTACCACAAAGGTAATTGGCTGACGACGGTAAGCATTTACATTACGTCCGTTCTGTA
>JAYUBR010000623.1:0-1534 GCA_043740775.1 Ferruginibacter sp.
AAAGGCGTTTAAAGCCTCATCAATATTGCTTAATCTTTTGTCTTCATGGGTATTTAATATTTGAAACAATCGCGAAATATGGGCGGCGAGATCGCTGCCATCCTCATTGGTTTTTAATTCGATGTACTTCTGAAAAATTCCTTTTTAAAAAATGCTGGTATCATCTGCAAAAAGGCAAAACAGTAAACGAACCAAATACAACTCAAGCGGGTGGCCAGTGTAACCAATATGATTTAATTTATCATGCAGCTTTCCCATTACTTCGGCTGCCGCGATATTCACAGGGTCCTGTTCTTTGTAAGTTCGTTTTTGGTAGTTGGCCAATATGCCGAATACCTGAATATTTTTTACCAGTTCGGGTAACGTAAAATTGGTTTGGTGCCCATCTTCATCGTACATCTGAAAATGGTGAAAATCACTCACCATAATCATCTTCGGAATTTCATGTTCCTTTATACCATGGCAATATTCTTTGGCTTGTGTATATGCTTTATCAAGGTCTTTGCCTTTGCTTTTCATTTCTACCAGCAGCGTACCTTTCCAGAGTAAATCAATGTAACCATCCGTATTGCCGAGCTTTTTTACTTTGTGTTCAAAAGTGGAAACACGCTTTTGGGTAATGCCAAAAATATTTAAAAACTCAATCAGGAATGGCTTTGCTTCTGCTTCTTCTCTTTCTGTACCTTCCCATTCTTTACAAAAAGCAAAGGCCCGGGATTTTATTTCATTCCAGCCTAATATCATATTTTATATTTGATTGCTAATGTATTGAATGTTTACAGATTTAAAGGACATTGAAGTCAGACAGCTTTGCAAGCATGGAAGATAAGAAATAAAAGCAAGGAGCGCTGCGAATGATAATACTTCCGGCGGTTTAAAAACTTCCGATGTCTTCCGGCTATTTTCCGTCAGCCGATCATTTAATCCCCATAAATATTTTTACCAATGCTATATCCACATCAAAAAAATAAGTTTACCGCCGAAAGTAATTGCTAAACAATTTAGCTTTATTAAAAATACCAGCTATCTTTATTACTTCAAAATATAAAGCAGCCATGAGCAACATAAAATTATTTGAAGACAAACAAGTGCGTAGCCATTGGGATGAAAAAGAAGGGCAATGGTATTTTTCAATTGTAGATGTGGTGGAAGTGTTAACCAACAGCAGCAACCCCAGAGATTATTGGTTTAAAATGAAAGTGAGGGTAAAAACTGAAGACGGGCTTGAACTGTCGACAATTTGTCGACAGTTGAAATTAAAAGCCGCTGATGGTAAAATGAGGGAAACGGATGTAGCCGATGTACGGGTATTACTTCGTATTATCCAATCTATTCCATCTCCCAAAGCAGAACCCTTTAAACAATGGCTGGCTAAAGTGGGCTACGAAAGAATGCAGGAAATTGCTGATCCGGCGCAAAGCCTTGACAGGGCCAGGGAAAACTGGCAACAACTGGGCCGCAGTGAAAAATGGATTCAACAGCGCATGACCGGGCAGGAGACAAGGAATAAACTTACCGATTACTGGAAAGAAAG
>JAYUBR010000624.1:0-1533 GCA_043740775.1 Ferruginibacter sp.
GCCATTGATTGTAATGTTACCCGGTATCGCTGCCTTTGTGTTGTACAAAGACGGACATTTACCCCAACTCGTAGGTGGTAAAGATGGTGCGTATTCTGCGATCCTTACTTTTTTGCCTACAGGCTTAAAAGGCTTGTCTGTGGCGGCTTTAACCGCAGCCATCGTTGCCTCGCTCGCCGGAAAAGTAAACAGTATCTCCACTATTTATACACTGGATATTCATAAAAAATATTTTCATAAAGAAGGCAGCGAAAAATCGCAGGTGTACACCGGCCGCATTGCAGTGGTAGGTGCTATGATTCTTGCAGTAATGTTTACCTGGAACGATTTACTGGGCATTGGTGGCGTGGGTGGTTTTACTTACATTCAAAAATATACCGGCTTTATCAGCCCCGGTGTATTCGCCATGTTTATCCTGGGTATGTTCTGGAAAAGAACTACCGGCGCTGCGGCCATTGCGGGATTAATTACCGGTTTTGCATTGTCCATCTTGTTCAACGAAATGGCACCAGGCCTTTTTGGAAACGACACATTTTTATACACGGCCTATCCAAACGGCAAGGGCGGCTTCGAAATACCTTTCCATATATGTATGGGATTGTCTTTCTTGTTTACCATGCTTGTAATGGTGGGTATGAGTATGGCAGGTCCAAAAATAAATCCAAAAGCATTTGAGCTGGATAAGGAAATGTTTAAGCTAAAACCACAAACTACCGCAATGATTGTGGTTACTTTATTGATCATTTTTGCCTTGTATGTTAAGTTCTGGTAAAATAATTTGTAGCATAGCAAGGTTGATTTTATTGACAGGACTATGCTATTTCAATTGAGCTTCATGGGCAGCCAGTCCAAGTTTTTTTATTGGGATCGCACGTTTGTATAGTGATAAATGGTGCGGCGCAATTTGAAAAGTAATATTTAAAAATCCGTTTTTTATTAATGAACAGTCTTTTGGGCTGTTCATTTTTAATACCGGGAGTATTAATAAAGCCAAACAACATTTAATTGCTATGCGCCGTTATTCTCAACAAAAAAGATTTTTATTTGCTGTGGATTGTATCATTTTCGGATACGACGGGCAGGATTTAAAATTGTTGGTAATACAAAGAAGTTTTGAACCCTTTAAAGGCCAATGGAGTTTGGTGGGCGGATTTGTTGACGAGCATGAAAGCGCGGAAGGAGCCGCAGTAAGGATTTTAAAAGAATTGACCGGTTTGGATGGCGTATACATGGAACAGTTAAATGCCTTTTCGGAGTTAGACCGGGATACGGTGGAACGCACCATTTCCATTGCGTATTTTGCATTGATCGATATTCAAAAATACAAACAGCAGATCAATGAAGATTATCACCCGGCCTGGTTCCCCATCAACGAATTGCCGGATCTAATTTTCGATCATAATAAAATGGTAGAGCTGGCCAAAGAAAAGCTGCGCTACAAGGCGGCGCTTCATCCCTTGCTATTTGAATTGCTGCCCGACAAATTTACAATGCCGCAATTACAGCAATTATACCAGGCTGTTTACAATACAG
>JAYUBR010000625.1:0-5283 GCA_043740775.1 Ferruginibacter sp.
CATAGCCATTGGCATCTGCAACAGACTTTGCTATAACACCGGTAATAGTTACAGGTGCTGGTGTTCGCAAAACACAAACCCCTCCCGCCAGTGAATTGATGACCGCATTGGTCAACGCATGATTTTTCCAGGTGATGGATACTTCAAAATCACCTCTTGCTTTTAATCCTTTAATGCTTCCCTCCTGCCAGGCATCGGGTAATGCCGGCAACAAATGCAACTCGCCTAAATGACTTTGCAGCAACATTTCGCTCATGCCCGATATGCCGCCAAAATTACCATCAATCTGAAAGGGCGGATGTGCATCAAACAGGTTCACATAAGAGCCCCCGCCATTTGCATAATTGGTACCGGTCTGGCCGGTTAAATGCAGCAGGCTGCCAATCATTTTATAGGCATGGTTACCATCCAGCAAACGGGCCCAGAAGTTGATCTTCCAGGCAAGGCTCCAGCCGGTGCCTGCATCGCCTCTCAGCTCCAAAGTTTTTTTAGCTGCGTTTGCTAAATCAGGAGTGAGGACTGGCGAAATTTGTTTACCCGGATACAATCCAAACAAATGCGAAACATGTCGGTGGTGCGGATCTACATCTTCCCAATCTTTATACCATTCCTGCAAATTTCCTTTTTTACCAATGTGAAACGGATATAGTTTTTTTTGCTTTTCAATGATGAGGTTGCGAAACGCTTCATCTTCATTCAATACTTTTGAAGCATCAATTACATTCGAAAAAAGATCACGGATAATAGACATGTCCATGGTGGTAGCGATAGAAGCACTGCCTGCTTTTGCACTGTCATCATAAAACTGGTTTTCCGGCGAAAAAGAAGGGGCTGTTACCAGGTAACCATTCTTATCTTCCACCAAAAAAGCAAGACAAAATTCTGCTGCTCCTTTCATCAAAGGATAAGCTTTTTCCTTCAGGAATTTTTTATCTTTTGTAAAGGCATAGTGTGTCCATAAATGTTGCGATAACCAGGGCGAACCCATCGTCCAGTTGGCCCACATAGGGTCGCCGTGGCCAATGTCTCCAACAGGGTTACTAAGCGCCCAGATATCGCTGTTGTGATGAACCGCCCAGCCGCCCGCATGATAAAATTCTTTCGCCGTCACCTTTCCGGTGGTGGCAGCATTTTTAATAAAATCCATCAGGGGCAAATGCATCTCTGAAAGATTGGTTACCTCCGCCGGCCAGTAATTCATTTGCACATTGATGTTTGTGGTGTAATTACTACTCCATGGTGGCTGCAGTTCTTTATTCCAGATGCCTTGTAAATTGGCGGGCACACCGGGCGTTCGTGAACAGGAAATCAACAGGTAACGGCCATACTGAAAATACATCGTTTCAAAAGATGGGTCCTTTGCACCTTCTGTATAACCAAGCAGGCGTTCATCTGTAGGCAACGCTGCATTCTTATTATCTGCGGGTGATGCCAGTTTAAAAGATACCCGGTTAAAATAATGATGAAAGTCTGCCTCGTGAGCAGCTAACAAAACAGGCCAGCCTTTTTTTACTGCTGCATTTAAGAATTGAGTTGCTATTTTATGCTCATCCTTTCCCTCTTTGTCCGGGCATTTATCAAAGCCGTTAAAACTGGTAGCAGCAGAAAGAAAGATCAATACATCGGTACCATTTTTTACTGTGATGCCGCTGGTATCAGTGCTGATGTTGGCGCCATTGCCTATGGCCTTGATGCGCCATTCAAAACGCATCCCCCTGCAACCCGTGGAATCCTTTTCTTCCACCGCATTATCAGATTGTACATAGTTGGGCTGAATGTGGGAGGGTACTTTTCCCTTGATAGCAATTTCGCTATTGCTCACTATTAATTGTTGGTATTTCAGCAAACCATTTGTACCAATTGTAAAATTTAATTTACCGGGTTTACCGGATGTTAAATGAAGTACAATTACCTGATCCGGTGCAGAACTGATGATCTGCCTTGTAAACTGCGTACCATCTGCAGTAAAGCGGGTGGTAGCAATCGCATCACTGATATTGAGGTCGCGGTAATAAGATGATATAGCCGTGTCTTTAAGCTGCTGGTGAATCACCATATCGCCCAAAGGCAAATAAGATTCCGAATAATAACCCTGCATGCCTTTTGCAAACTCGTAGGCCTTTGCATAATCTTCGCCATTGAAGAGTGCTGCTCTTGCCTTTAATAAATTATCATAAGCACCGGGGTTTACATTCGTTCTTACCGGACCGCCTGTCCACAATGTTGCTTCGTTTAATTGTATCAGTTCATTGGCGGCGCCGCCGTATACCATTGCGCCGAGGCGGCCATTGCCAATCGGTAAGGCTTCTGTCCAAACTTTAGCTGGTTGTCTATACCATAATTTTTGTGGCTGCTGCTGTGCCCATAATCCATCAGTAGCAGCAAACAATACAACACAACAAATAAGCAATCGTTTTATCATCAGTTTTTGTTTTAAAACATTCCGTTTCAGTTAATTTATAAGCTCCAGTAATGCAGTGCCTGCATTTCAATCCTCCTCCTTGGGGGAGTTAGAGGGGGCTTTACTCCATTTCCACCATCGCCTTTATAACCCCTGTCGCCGGGTCAAGCCATGTTTCAAATACATCTTTCAATCCATCAAATTTTACCCGGTGGGTTATGTAGATGGCTGGATCAATCAATCCCTTTTTAATACAATCAATTACATGATCAAAATCTTCTCTGGTAGCATTGCGGCTGCTCATCAAAGTCGTTTCCCGTTTGTGAAATTCAGGATGGCTAAACCTGATTTCGTCTTTTTGTAACCCAATCAATACAAACCTGCCGCCATGTGCCAGGTACTGCAATGCATTGTTGATAGCCTTCTGGCTGCCTGTTGCATCAATTACCACTACCGGCATATCACCATTGGTAATTTGCTGCAAACGGGCAAGTGCATCTTCCATAGCTGGATTGATGGTATATTCTATTTTGAATTTGTCTTTACAAAATTGCAACCGTTGCTCATTGATGTCCAAAGCTATCACTTTAGCGCCAGCAATTCGTGCAAACTCCATCGTGCCCAAACCAATAGGCCCGGCACCAATCACCAATACAAATTCATCTTTTTGAATATTGGCCCGCCATACACCATGCGCTCCAATAGCCAATGGTTCTACCAATGCAATCGCATCATAATCCAGGTTCCCGCTTTTAACGAGCGAGTAAGATGGTACGGAAATATATTCCGCCATTCCACCATCACTATGTACACCGCATACATTAATATTGGTGCAGCAATTAGGCTTACCGTTGCGGCAGGCAATGCAGTTTTCACAATTAAAATAAGGTATAATTGTGACTGTTTCACCCGGTAAAAAACCATCGGCACCGTCTGAATCAATTAAATCTCCGGCCAGCTCATGACCCAAAATTCTTGGGTAAGAAAAATAAGGCTGTGTGCCTTCAAACGCATGCAGATCGGTGCCACAAATACCAATGCGTTTAATCTGTATAATGGCATGGCCCGGTTGCAAAACAGGCGGTGATATTTCTCTATATTCAAAATGGCCGGGCTTTGTACAAACTAAAGTCCTCATCAGTTTCAACTATTTTTTAAAGCTTATTTTATACACCACCGCATTTTCTGAGCGGTAACTTTTCAATGCTTTTATTTCCAATGCATCTGCCTTTTGCGACCAGGATAATTTCTCTTTACTGCCCACCAGCTCAACAGATGCCACTGTTCCGTTGCCGGCTTTTGTACCTAATAATTTAATAATTGTAGTGGTTGTGGGAACACCCAAACCAATGGCGTATAAAATATCACCTTTGGTAGTAAAGCGGATGTCCTCTGCAGTGAAAGGCTTCTTTTGATCCGCAAAGCTTCCGCTGGCAGATTCTGTTGGGCCTTCGCCAAATAATTTCCATGGGCGTGTTGCATAAATTGCTTCACCATTTACATCCAACCATTTGCCTGTGCCCAATAATGTTTGCGTTTCTTCATCTGTGATGGTACCATCTGAACGTGGCCCTATATTCAGCAAGAGGTTGCCATTTTTACTAACAATGTCTATTAAATTGGTGATGACATACCGGGCATCTTTAAAGGTATTACCTGCAGCATAACCCCAGGAGTTGTTGCCAATCGCATCATCTGTTTGCCATGGCAGTTGACGGATACCGGCAAGTTTACCCCGTTCAAGATCAAGTACAGCAGTGCCATCCGGGAACGAAATATTTTTATAATTAATTACTACGCCTTTGTTCCATTCAAGACCCTTATTGTAATAAGAAGCAGCAAATGATTTTCTGTAAGGATCCATGGCTGGTTGCTCAATCCACCAGTCGAACCAGAATAATTGTGGCTGATAGTTATTTACAAGTTCTGTGTTGCGCAGCAACCAGTCGTTCATGTGTTCGGGTGTAGGGGTTTCGCTTTCCTCCCTGGCAGGTCCGTAAAAATCTTCGTTTTTTTGATCCAACACATCCGACTCAAACCTGCGGCCACCATTCATAAAAAACCAATGCTCTATCCTGTGTGATGACAACCCAAAAATCAATCCCTGTTTGCGGATTTCTGATGCCAGTTCACCAATCACATCTCTTTTTGGGCCCATCTCAAAAGCATTCCATTTTGACAGTGCTGTTTTGTACATCGCAAAGCCATCATGGTGTTCGGCCACCGGCACTACATATTTTGCACCTGCCTTTTTAAACAGGTCAACCCATTGCTGCGGATTAAATTTTTCGGCTTTAAACATTGGGATAAAATCTTTGTACCCAAATTTACTTTGTGGTCCGTAAGTGGCTACATGATGCTTAAATTCGTCAGTGCCCTGCTGGTACATTTGCCTTGGATACCATTCTGAACCAAAGGCGGGAACAGAGTACACTCCCCAGTGGATAAAAATTCCAAACTTGGCATCCCTGAACCACTCAGGCGTAGTATATTTTTTTAACGATTCCCAGTTGGCGTGGTACCTTTCCTGTGCCTGCAATTGCTGGAGTAAAGCAACAGAAAGAAACAGTGCAAGAAAAAAATGAAGTGTCTTTTTCATATAAAAAGTGTGTTTTAAAAATGCATGCCAGTGTACCACATGAAAACTGTGCTGCTACTGCCCATGATAAAATACAGGTACTTAAAGGCATGCAATATTTTTCATCAATAATGTTTTATATACATCAAAATACAAGCCCTGAGTTGCTGTGAACGATTAAATATTACAAAAATAGAAACCAGGAAAGTGAAATTCTGATCAGGCATCCTGTTAAATTTTTAATTATAGCAATCGTTCAATCGGCTATGGCATTTGATGGCATTCTTTCGGGCATAGCCATTCA
>JAYUBR010000626.1:0-1531 GCA_043740775.1 Ferruginibacter sp.
GGTTGTTTTTTCCATTGCATATTACACCTCAGCAACTATTATTCCTGTAACATACCAACTTAGTAACAGATGTGAATTTCGTTCAATGCAAGAGGTATAATATTGACGGGCATTTTCCTGGCAGCGCTATTTTGGATGTACCTTTTCTTTCTCCCGGTGGCACCGTTCTTTGAGGTAATACATTCTATATTTCGACCAGTAAAAAACACATGGCAGTCATGTACAGCTATTCAAACAGGATTTCTTTGCCCCTTCATGAAATAGAACATATAAAAAAGCAAATGCACGACATAGAATTTGACACCATGTATGGATTTTATGAGTATCAAAATATTTATACAGAGGCAAAGCTTATTATGGAACATTCTTTGGCAAAATATACATAACAAATAATGGCTTTGACATTAATGCAACGCAAGAAGAAAAATACCATTTTGTAATTAGCATTGCATCCGGTAAAATAAAACTTGAAGAAATCATTAAATGGCTGACCAATTATGTTGAAGAAAGAAAGCCCCATTGACAACGCATCTTCAATACAAAAAAGGTATCACCAACCTGTTGAATGTTTTTGTAAATTTATGCCACAACTGGTTGGTTATTGATAATTCTAATAGTCCTTTTTTGCTAATCGCGGATGGCAATGGCAATACCGAAACCAGGGTTGCATTATACTCCTTAAAGATGTTGCAGGCCCTAAAGAATCCTTCGTTTCAAAAGATTGAAAAGTATTGCCTTTAGCACTAACATTGGAAACTATAAAAAAGCTCAACAAAAAAAGATGGTGATTGGTATTATCATAAGGCGCAAAAATATTGACAAACAAATTAAGAGAAGCATTTTGAGCCAGGATATTTACCATGCTGCATAAACAGGATGCACATTTGTATACCGATGAAGGCATGCCAGCAGTATCATTCAGGCTGGGGATTGTTACACAAGGATGATACTATGAAAAATGATACCGGTATAAAATTATCCGGAAAATTAAACCCCAAAAAAGCAAACGGGTAATTTACTTTTTAGGGATTTGAAAGAAATTTTTTCACCTTATTTATTCACCACAAAATGATACTTACCCGAACCAATTTGCAATACAACATAACCTTTTTCTGTACCGCCGACTTTTACATCTGCGACAGAAGTAATTGCTTTTCCACTTTCTGTAACTGCAGCAGCATTGGCCGCCGGTACATATACTGTTGCGGTTGTGTTGGCAGGAATGTCAATGTCCATTAATACATTGTTATTTCCCACCTTCCAACCGGCGGTTACTGTACCATAATAGGTTTGCAAAGATGCGGAGGCATTGGTAAAACCGCCGCCAATATGCGGTTGTATTTTTATATGCTTGTAGCCCACACCGTCTTCATAAGTATCCAGCCCTACCATTTTACGGTACATCCAGTCGCCGATTGCACCGTATGCATAATGGTTAAAAGAATTCATGCCTGGTGTTTGAAAACTGCTGTCCGGCTTCTGTCCATCCCATCTTTCCCAAATAGTGGTGGCGCCCATTTTAACGGGGTAC